>JBATLQ010000001.1:0-1635 GCA_049289395.1 Candidatus Moraniibacteriota bacterium
TCCATTCTTTCTAGGAGTAACTGCTTCGTGCTCACTTCTCTTTATGAGGGATTCCCAAATGTTTTGGTTGAGTCTCTCACTCTTAATCTTCCTATTATATCAACAAATTGCGACTCAGGTCCTAGGGATATTTTATCGTGCAAAGGGGATAGTGTTTCATCTTATGACATTTCGTACTCTCAGTACGGAATACTTATCCCGCCATTTTTGCCAGAGCAATTATGTTTTTCTTCTCCGATTAGTAAGGATATCACTGAGCAAGAGACCCCTTTGATTAAGGCGATGAGTCAAATGATTTCTGATACATCGGTTCGTGAACGATATAGCCAGGGAGCCAATCGGGCTAAGGATTTTAGTGTGGATAGCTCGGAAATGCAGTCTCTATTGCTTGATTTATAAAAACTCTATGTGTGGCATAAATGGATTTAATTTTAAAAACGAAAACATTCTTCATTCCATGAATGAAGCTATTCGTCATCGCGGACCCGATGACTCGGGCACATTTTTTTCTGATGATTTTTCATTGGGTCATGTCCGTTTGTCCATTCTTGATTTGAGCTCCCTTGGGCATCAACCCATGTTATACGAACATAATGGGAAAAAACTCTCGATTGTTTTTAATGGAGAAATTTACAATTATCAAGAGATTCGTGATGATTTAATCGCTAAGGGATATTCTTTTCGTTCAACCTCTGATACTGAGGTGATTCTTGCCACATATCTTGAGTACGGGGAGGATTGTGTGCTTCAGTTTAATGGCATGTGGGCTTTCTGTATCTATGACCACCAGAGGCATTCGTTTTTCTGTTCCCGAGATCGATTTGGCAAGAAGCCCTTTTATTATTACTTTAAGGATGGCATCTTTATTTTTAGCTCGGAATTGAAGGGGATTCTTAGTCATGTATCGTTGAATATCAATACTCAGGAAAATATTGATGAAAATGCTGTTGACCTTTATTTTTCTCTTGGTTTTGTTCCTGCTCCATTGAGTATTTATCAGAATGTTTACAAGCTTGAGGCGAGGCACAATCTCTCGTTTGATTTGTCTGAGAAGAAGCTAAGGACATGGCAGTATTATGAGATACCAAAATATACTCCTTGTTATGATCGAAAAAAATTGATTCAGGAAGGCCAGGAGATTCTTGCTGACGCCGTTAAGATTCGGATGCGTTCTGATGTCCCTGTGGGTGCTTTTCTGAGTGGTGGCTTGGATAGTTCTACGGTTGTTGGCATGATGAAGGGTCTGACTGATGTTGAAAAACTTCATACATTCTCCATTGGATTTGAGGGGCGTTATGATGAAACAAAGTACATTAATATTGTTAAAGATTACTTCCATACTAAGCATCATCACGAATACTTTCGGGAATCTGATTTTGAAGGTGTTATTGATTCATATGTGTATGCATATGATGAGCCCTTTGGGGATTTCGGTGGATTCCCAACTTTGAAGGTATCTGAGATGGCGAAAAAGGAAGTGACTGTTGTTTTGACTGGTGATGGAGGTGATGAGGTGTTTGGGGGGTATCTTAATCATACCGTCGGAGTGAAAATGGATCTAATAAGAAAGATTCCAGGCGTTTTTAGGCGAATTATCTCTAAAATCCCCGCTAAAAAACAATTGAATGGAATTAG
>JBATLQ010000002.1:0-7914 GCA_049289395.1 Candidatus Moraniibacteriota bacterium
CGGATGGCGGGACGACCGGCAACGATGTCGTATGGGGACTCATGGATCAGGCGACATCAGTCGCGACGAACGACACGCTCCCAGCGAACGGTATCTTCTTTTGGAATAACAACACCACGACCTGGACTGGTGTCGTTCGGAGTGGCGGTGCCAATGTGGGCACGGCGACTTGCGGTACCATCAGCACCACACAATTCGCGGTGGGTCGTATCGAAGTCATCTCCGCGACTTCGGTCAAGTTCTACATGGATACCGATGCGTCCGATGGTGTCGCTCCGGTACTCTGCGGTACGGTCTCTGGTGCTAACCCGACCGCTGCGCTCGGACTCGGCGCGTATGTCGTCCACACCGGTACTACCGCGACCAATGTCGATGTGGATTATGCGCGAGTGTGGCAAGATGACGCTGCCCTCGGCACGGCGATTGCGACGGCGACGAAGAAGCGCGTCGCACCGACCATCATGGATTACGGCGAGCTTGGTACGCTCAATCTCGTGACGGATTCCAATGGTTCCAAGCAATCCATCGACGCACTCTTCAAAGTAACGGGCGAGTCGCTGAACACGCTCTCAGAAGAAAATCTCGCGACCGCGGTGAAACTCGCAGAGCACGATGCCTCTCTCTCGAGTAATCGGGCGAGCATCGCGACGCTGGAGGAGAAGTCCGTCGTCCTCGGCGCGGAGATCGATGCGCAGGTAGCGAAGACCGACCTCCTCCTAACCCAGGTGACGACACTCGCCGATCAGATCGCGGCAGTGACGGATTTCTTCACGACCTTCGACCTCGGGAGTGTGGTGACCAAGGATGCTCTCGGCAATGTCGATCTCCTCACGGGAACGCTGAAAGCGGCGCTCATCGAAACGGGCGGGATAAAGATCGCCGTGGCGGACGAGGATGCAGCGACGATTGGTACGGCGGAAGTCCTGCCGGTCGCCGTCGATGCGGATAGTGATGGCAATGACGACTACACCGGATTCCCGATGACCGACGATGCCGTGAAAGATCGCGATGGCAAGAGTGTGACCGTCATGACGAAGGCGATGATCCCGATGGTGAATGGCTCGCGCATCTTCACCACATTCAAGGGCAATCCGAAGGGATTCAATTGGGTAGAGAAAGTACGGGATGAAGATGACGACTATGTCGGGTTCAAAATCCGCCTCTCTGAAGCCATCACCGCCCCGATCAAAGTCGACTGGCTCCTCGTGGAACAGAAGTGACATTTTTACATCGGTCGTTCCGCCTGCGGGCGGTGCGACCGCTGTAAAAATAATTTCTAATCCCAAATCCCCAATATCAAATCAATGCCAAATAGAAAGAATTCAAAATACAATCTCGAAGAAAGAACGGCACTCTTTGCTGAGAATCTCATCGTATTTTTGAAGGGAGTGAAAGAAAATACTTTAAATAGGACAATTGTGAATCAACTTATCCGATCAGGGACGAGCATTGGAGCAAACTATTGTGAAGCAGATGGTGCTGAATCAAAAAAGGATTTCCAACACAAAATAGGCATCTGCAAGAAGGAAGCGAAGGAAACGAAATATTGGATACATATGCTGTCGATTTTGCATCCGGAGAAGAAGAGCGAATTAAGGGTTCTCTGGAAAGAATCCCAAGAGTTGACATTGATATTTTCGAAAATCATTATTAACTCAAGAGGCATGAAGCAGATTTGAAGTTTTGATTTAGGATTTGATTTGATATTTGTAATTTAGATTTTGACATTCGCCTATGTCTCTCTCTCGCTTCCTTCAATACCTCTTCCTCGCTATCATCGTCACCACGGTGGGGTTTTCACTGTACCAGTGGAATGCCTCCCGTGCATCGACACAAAAGACCGCTCCGAATAACGGTCTCGTCGGTTACTGGAGCTTCGATGAGAATACGGGGACGCAGGCAGGGGATGCCTCTGGGAATAATAATACCGGCACCCTGACCAACGGTCCCACCTGGACGACCGGGAAACTGGGGCAGGCAATCAATTTCGATGGGGTGGATGATTATGTATTTGTGCCAAGCTCATCGTCAGTCGGGCCTACAGGTGATATGACTATAACAGCATGGATAAAGGTCACTGACTTTGCAACATTTCGTGGGATTCTCGGTAAAACTGATGCCACGAATACAAATTATCCTGCACCTTATGATTATTATCTCGGCGCATCGAATGGAATTCCCGTACTCTATCGTGGTGACGGGAGCGTTACAGCAGGACATAGTGGGGTCTTCAGTGCCACTGTAGCACCAGCAACCGGCAAGTGGCAGTTTGTCGCAGTTACGATGACGGGGAGTACCGTCACTCACTACCTCAATGGGGTGCAGAATGGTAGTGGGGCTTTGCCTAATTATGGTTCGTTCACAATCACAAACGGTAGTGGTGCAGCCAGGATAGGGTCACGAAATGATAGTGTGCCCCTCATGAAGGGGGGAATCGACGAAGCCCGTATCTACAACCGCGCACTCTCCGGGACGGAGATCACCAATCTCTACAACCTCGGCGCGGAGAAATTGAATGTCTCTCCGGTATCGAATCTCACCAGTGGTCTCGTCGGGTACTGGACTTTCGATGGCAAGGACACCCCGTGGTCATCATCCAGTGCCGGCACCGCGACCGACCGCAGTGGCAGTAGTAACACCGGCACCCTCACTAATATGTCCCGCGCCACCAGTCCCGCCGAGGGCAAGCTCGGCCAAGCGCTCACCTTCGACGGGGTGGATGACGAAATCACAACGGCGACTGATAAAGGAAACGGGAGTAGTCTCAAGATATTTACGCTTTCAACATGGTTTAAAACCTCTGCAATCTCGGCGAGAAAAATTATTGGAATTGAAGCTAATCAAACTGGCACGGGATCGGCTGCGTTTGATCGCGACATTTATGTGGGAACAGATGGAAAAGTGTATTTTCGTGTTTATGATGGTGTGAGTAGATATACTACATCAGCAGGTGCTCTCAATGATGGAAATTGGCACCATGCCGTAGGCGTGAGTAACGGTGATAATGAAACGATCCAGCTTTATGTAGATGGTGTTCTTCAGCAAACAACCGCAATTGGAACGGTTTGGTCATCCTACACATCAAGTTATTGGCGCATCGGGGGCTATAAACTTACAGGGCTAACAAATGGTGGTGGCGATGGCTACTTCGCTGGTTCCCTCGACGAAGTCCGGATCTACAACCGCGCACTCTCCGCAGGAGAAGTCCAATCCCTCTATGACCTGGGTGCGAGTGATAAGGTAAATACCAGTGTCTCGCAGAGTCAGGGCACTGGTCGCCTCGACTCCGGCCTCGTCGGGTATTGGAAGCTCGACGATGCGAGTGGCACCACCGCCACGGACTCCTCGACCAATGCCAATAGTGGTACCCTCACCAACGGTCCGACTTGGACGACCGGGCAAATCAATTCCGGCATCGACTTCGACGGTACTGATGACCATGTCACCATGGGAGATGCGACCGCATTGAAATTGACCGGAGCCTTTACCACGAGTGCGTGGATATATCCACAGTCATTTGGGGGTGGTAGCCGAGGGAGAATTATAGATAAACTTGGCGGGGCTAGTTCTGGGTATATATTTTTTATTGACAATTCTAACCTCACGAATGGAATTGAAATTTGCGTAAATAACTGCAATTATCCCAGTACGAATGCTCGTGGGGTGGCGAATGCGGTCACGCTCAATACTTGGCAACATTTCGTGGCATCGTTTGATGGGACGAATGTCACATTATACAAAAACGGCGCATCACTAGGATCACAGAGCCTGAGTGCTCCAAACTCTGGAATTGCCAACTTCGCTATCGGCGGGAAGACGAGTGCCAATGACAGAAATTTCGATGGATATATCGATGAAGTCCGTGTGTACAAGCGTGCCCTCTCCGCCGACGAAGTCTCCCAGCTCTACCGTCTCACCGCCCCGACCGGGGTGGATACCAGTCTGAAGGGCTACTGGTCATTCGATGGCTCCGCGACGAATTGGACTTCTTCGTCTGCCGGCACCGTCTCCGACCTCTCCGGCAGTGGCAACACCGGCACCCAGACGAACATGTCCCAGTCCACGAGCGTCATCAGAGGCAAGCTCGGCCAAGCCCTCGATTTCGACGGAACCGATGACTACACCACCACCCCAGACTCATCCACTCTCGATATTACCGACTCCACGAATTTTACTCTCACCGGCTGGTTCAATCGCGATACCTTCACCACGGATGATACCATCATCGGGAAGTCCAATGGTCAGGCGTCATCTGATACCGGCTACAATGCGTATATCGATGACTCTACTGATAAACTCACTATCGTCGGGAATGATGGCACCGATCAATACAAGATGGAATCCGTCTCCACCTTTACCGCAACTGATTGGCATCACTTCGCCCTCGTCTGGGATGATTCTTCCAGTGCTAATACCAAACTGTATATCGATGGTGTATCTGAAGCCGCTACCACGACCGGCACCTTCGCCAATGTAAACAGCCTTGCCAATGCACTCACCTTTCGTATCGGAGCAGAGAGTGACAACGGGAATCCTTTTGATGGGAAGATCGACGAAGTCCGCATCTACAACCGCGCCCTCAGCGCCACCGAAGTCGCCGCCCTCTACAACTCCGGCCGCTAACAGCATCGTTTCAACGGTCACTCCGCTTTTGGAGCGGCCAGCCTCGCCGGCTAGGCGGGTGTGTCCGCTGAAACACTCAGATAGTAAAAACAGCGGTTCACCCCGTGAAATCTCCCCATATTTCATCGGGGTTCGACCGCTGTTTGATAAAGGACTGATTGGTGTAGGTTGTTTGAGTTGATTTTTTCTCCCTCATGAGGGATAATTATGGTAAGAGTATGGGTAAACAAGAATTGAAGCAGAAAATAAGAGAGGTGATCGAAGGGAGCGAATTCAAAGGGGATATCGAGAGTGTTTGCCTATTCGGGTCGTATGCCTATGGTGTCCCGCGTGAAGAGAGCGATATCGATCTCTTGGTTGAATTTGTCTCGTCGGCACGATTTGGGCTTTTTAAGTACGCAGGTATTCAATGCTATTTTGAAGATGCCCTGCAGAAGAAGGTGGACATGGTGACCCCTACGGCCTTGAGCAAGTATATTCGTGACGAGGTTATTCGTTTGGCGGAACCGGTGTATGGAAAAAAGTGATGCGATGTATATCGGACACATCCTCGATGCTATCGAAAAAATCGATGAATATATACATGATATGAATCAGGAGGTTTTTGTCGCGTCGAACCTCCATATCGATGGAGTTGCCAGGGAGCTTTCTATCATTGGTGAGGCGGCTTCACATTTGAGCGAAGAATTTCGTCTTTCTCATCCCGAGATTCCTTTTCGCAATATCATCGGTATGCGGAATATTATTGTTCATGAATACGCCGGTGTAGACGCTCAGTTTCTTTGGGATACCGGAAAACAAGACCTTCCTCTTTTAAAAACTGCACTGCTTCCTCTTCAATAGACATCAATGGTTCAACCTCTGTATGAGCGCGAGCAGTTGTTCCCCATTTTTCACCCGGTCACTCCCCTCCGGAGGCGGGCAGGCGCTGTTGGAGCGGTTCACCCCGTGAAATCTCCTCATATTTCATCGGGGTGCAACCGCTGTTATAAAATATATTTAAGAATTTGTGTCTTCCTTTTACAAAAAAATCCTTCTCATTTTCGCTCTCGTATTGATCCCTCTCTTCGGGTATCTCTTTTGGCATACCTCCACACCCACCCTCACCACCAATCTTTCTTCATATCAAAAAGCCGGGGAAGAAGTGAGGAACAGTCTCTCCTCCCTCCCCTCCCTCCCCATTCAGGAAGAAGATACACAATACACCATCGAAGACACTACGAAGGAAGGCATACAGATCACCTATGCGAATCAGGCTGAAGCCACCACTCTCGACCAAGAAAATCCAAGTCCTGCCCGCAACGATTCTCGTAGTGATTCGGGCGGGCTCACCCTCCATTTCCCCAAGCAATACGCAAGTGAACCGATAGAGGTGCAAATCGCCGAGGGGAAGAGCATCCTCATCCAGGACAAGACGGCGAAAGGAGATTACACCGCACAATCCCTCTAACTTGGAGGTTCAACCTCCAAGTTAGAAAGTGACAAGGCAAAAGTATCAAATAATCCCATATCTTGGCTCCAATCAGTACTTAGAGGTTCGACCTCTCAGTTGGGGGAGACCTCTCAGTTGGGGGAGGAGGGGAGGGCGTACCTTTCTTATACCGATCAAAGCAAGAGAATCACCACCTACTATGCCTACGGTCATGATCAGGCAACGGGAGAGAAGCAATTGAAGAACTGGCAGGTTTACGATCACCCAGCCATCGTGAAGAGGGAATCAGTCGCCTACTCTTTCACCAATGCCAAGCTAAAGAAAAACGACAACGGCACCATCAGTGTCTATTACTACGGTGACCAGGAACTCCAAAATGACAAGGCATCGGCGGAAGTCGATCCCTCTCTCATGGCACGGGCGCAGCGCACCCTGGCGAAAGACATGGGTGACAGTATCGACAGCGGAGAGACCGCTGTAAATTTCGTCATCCCCAAACCATACTACATCAATAGCAACGGAGACACGGTCAATCTCGACTGGCGTCTCTCCATGGATGGGAAGGATATATCGATAGACTTCACTCCGGAAGCAAGCGAGTATCCCCTCGCCCTCGACCCGACGCTCTCCTTCACCGCACCTGCCATGAGCAATACCGGGGATGCAATAAGAGGGGAGGCGGGGAGCAATTTCGGCTACGCCATGACCACCGGCGACTTCAACGCTGACGGCAAGACCGACCTCGCCGTCGGTGCTTCTAGTTATTCTAGTGGCACCGGTCGCGCCTACATTTTCTATAATGACGGGGGTATGACAACGCAAGCGGTGAATGCGGATATAGCGATTACGGGTGAGGCAGGGAGTAGTTTTGGATACGCTCTCACCCCTGGTGACTTCAACGCCGATGGTCGCATCGACCTCGTCGTAGGTGCCTCTAACTATTCCGCTGGCAATGTCACTGGCCGTGCTTATATCTTCTACAACGACGGTACCATCCCCACGACTGCCACCACCGCCGATGTCATTATCACCGGTGAAGCCACGAATAATAATTTTGGTGCCTCTTTTGTTTCGGGTGATTTTAATTTCGACGGCAAGACTGACCTCATCGTAGGCGCATTCGGCTACTCCACCAATACCGGCCGCGCGTATATCTTCTACAACGACGGTTCTATCCCCACGACCGCCGCCACCGCCGATGTGATTATCACTGGTGCGGCAATAGCGAACTCTTTTGGCATCTCGCTCACTTCTGGCGATCTGAACGCTGATGGTAGAGTAGATATTGTTGTTGGCGCCACAGATTATAGTTCTAATACCGGTCGTGCCTATATCTTCTACAACGATGGCAGTATCCCCACGACCGCCGCCACCGCCGATGTCACTATTACTGGTAATGCATCAAGTGATTATTTCGGATCCGATCTTGCTAATGGCGACTTCAATGCTGACGGACGCATTGATCTCGTTGTTGGTGTACGGGGCTATTCTTCTTCGACCGGCCGTGCTTATATCTTCTACAATGATGGTTCTATCCCGACTACTGCGGGAACGGCTGATGTGACGATCACCGGTGAAACGAGTAACAATGTTTTTGGTAGAAGTATCGTTTCTGGCGACTTTAACGCCGATGGCAAGACTGACCTCGCCATTGGTGCATACTATTATTCCTCTGTTACTGGTCGCGCCTATATTTTCTACAATGATGGCAGTATCCCGACGACCGCCGCCACCGCCGATGTCATCATCACCGGCGAAACGACGAATAATTCCTTCGGTTGGTCTCTCGCCTCAGGCGACTTTAACGCCGATGGCAAGACCGACCTTGTTGTGGGAGCGTTTCAGTATAGCTCGGGTGC
>JBATLQ010000003.1:0-9479 GCA_049289395.1 Candidatus Moraniibacteriota bacterium
AAATATTTCTCAGTCATAAGTCTTCTACTCTACCCGAAAGCGAGGAGAAAATCAATGCCCCACATCAGTCAAAACTGTTTGCCCGTTTGATTTCAAATTCACCGGGATTTCCTCGATAGTCACTTCCTTCGTTCTCGCATCGATGTTTGCCTTCACGAGGAGACCCTGTTTCGTCTCATTACTGAAGTATTGATCGAAAACGAGATTGCCGAGGGAATAGTAAATTGTTTTCCCGTGATACACCTCATGCTCCTGTACCACATGCGGGTGCGAACCAATGATGAGGTCCGCTCCGGCATCGACAAATGAATGTGCGAGATCCTTCACTGACTGCAGTGCCGGCACATACTCCTTGCCCCAGTGGGTATAGAGCACGACGAAGTCGGATTTATTCTTCGCCTCGGCGATATCCGAGAGTGCCTTTTCTTTCCCCTGAAAAATAAATTGATTGTAATTCACAAACGCTATCTTTATACCACGAATATCACGAATAAAATACCGAATATCACCAATAAGCGGGGAGCCGAAATACCCCACACCTGCCGCTTCCAAATATTGCTTCGTCTGCGCCACACCATCCTCACCGAAGTTCAGGATATGATTGTTGCCGAGATTCACCATGCCGACGCCTGCGTCCTTCAAAGTCTTCGCCACCGACGGGTCGAAGGTGAAGAAATAATTCTCCCGCGCGCCGATCTCACTCCCCTCACTCTTCGATACATTGTCCGTGATCGGTCCCTCGAGATTCGCGACGACCAGATCGGACTTCGAAAGTAGCTCTCTCAAAGGTGCCAAAGGAAAATCACTCCCCCGCTTCCGCATCGCCGTCCGTATCGACCGGTCGAACATCATATCCCCGGCGAAGAGGAGCGTTACAGTCTGTATTTCTTCTGGTATTTTCTTCTCAATAAGAGGCGCTCGCAATGGAAGTACCTGTGCAATAATCGGTGTAATGTATCCATCCGTCATCGAGACTTTTTTTGTATATACAATAAAAAAACCGAAAAAGAGCAAAATTGCGAGGAGCATGCTCCTCGCAAAAATAACTTTCTGTATTACTGACCGACTGGAACTCATAAACATTCCCGTTATTCCTTCGTTGCGCGGAGGATTTCTTCGATGGAGGTGACACCCATCACGCATTTCGCGAAGCCATCCTCCACCATGGTCGCCATATGATTCTCGTAACGAGCCGCTTTCTCGATCTCCTCGGTCGTCGCCGCCTGAGAGATAAGCTTCCGGATATTCGTTTCCATCTCGAGCACTTCGTACACACCGCCTCGCCCGCGATACCCCTCACCCCCGCACTGATCGCAACTTCCCGGTTCGAAAAATTCGATATCACCCCAGTCCTTCACCTTCGCCATGTATTTCACGGTTTCCTTGTGCTTCTGAAGGAAGGTCATCAGCGCGGCGATATCATAATTCCGCCCGAGTGCTTCGATCTGTTTCGCGTCCAAATGATAGGGCTTGCGACACTCCACACAAAGCCTGCGTACGAGTCGCTGTGCGATGATCACATTCACCGTCGACGCGATGAGGAACGGCTCCGCACCCATGTCGAGCATGCGGGGCAATGTCGCCGCGGCGCTGTTGGTATGGAGCGTGGAGAGCACGAGATGCCCAGTCATCGCGGCGTGCATCGCGATCTCGAGCGTCTCACTGTCGCGGATTTCACCGACCATGATGATATCGGGATCCTGACGGAGAAGCGCGCGGAGTCCAGCGGCGAATGTCATCCCCACCTTGGAATTGATCTGCGTTTGATTCACCCGGGGCATACGGTATTCGACCGGGTCCTCGACCGTACTCACATTCACTTCCGGAGTATTGAGGATATCCATCGCGGTATAGAGCGTCGTCGTCTTTCCCGAACCGGTCGGTCCCGTCACGAGTATCATGCCGTTCGGTTTATTCATCTGCCGTTGTACCGCTTCGAGTGCGTCCTCGGCGATACCCATTTTCTCCAGCGTCAGTCCGCTACTCGTTTCATCGAGGAGACGCATCACGACTTTCTCCCCATCGAAGATCGGGAGGATGCTCACGCGAAAAGAAATCTTGTATTCATCCTTCGCGATCTTGAACCGACCATCCTGCGGTACACGATGCTCGTCAAGTTTGAGACTGGAGAGCACCTTGATACGCGCGACGATACCGGCCGCCGTATCCTTCGGGAGGGACATCGCATCATGGAGCACACCGTCGATACGATACCGCACATGCACTTCTTTCTCATCCGGTTCGATATGAATATCCGATGCCTTCTGCAAAATGGCATGCTTGAGGAGCGTATCCACCACGCGAATGATGGGGAGATCCGCTGCGACTTTTTCCAAATTGTCACCACTCCCACCATCGTCTTCTTTCTTCACACCGTCCGTGAGGATCTCCCCGAATTCCGCCTCGAGGCTCCGCCCGTACTGGAGGAGAATCGTCTGGATGCTCTCTTTCGTCGTGAGACATGGAATAATTTTCAGCCCCGTCTTTTTCTTGATGAAGTCAATTGTCTGCAGGTCGTCCGGACTGAGCATCGCTACTTTCAAATTCACCCCTGCCTTTTCGAAGGCGACGATATTCGATTTCTTCGCGATGAGCTCGGGAATAATCTGCAAGATCTCCTCTGGCACCGCCTGCTTGGCAAGATCGACAAACGGAATGCCGAGCACATAGGCATAGACTTTCTGCAAGTCTGCTTCCGAAATCAATTGCTTCTCGAACAAAGTCTTGCCGAAATCCTTCTGAGTTTTCGTCACCTCGTCAAATACTACTTCCAAATCCTCCTTCTTCACGAGATTGGAATCGAGGAGAAACTCTTTCAATTGTGTGTTACTGACATGCATACATTCTGCGGACTCATGCAGACTGAAACGGACTCATGCCGACTCAATCTCCAACAAGCCTTCTTTTTATTTTATATCTTCATTATACAACAAAACTCCTCAAAAAAATAGAAAAATCACTGAGAGGTTCGACCTCTCAGTGATTTTTTCTTTCGCTCTTTCCTCATTTCTATTTTCTCATCTCTCTTTCCTCACCTCTGCGCTTCGCGCTACATCATCCCCATGCCACCGGCGCCGGGCATCGGCATGTCCTTCTTCTCTTCGGGGAGGTCGACGACTGCGGCTTCGGTGGTGAGGAGGAGCGCAGCGACCGACACCGCGTTCTCGAGGGCGAGTCTCGTCACCTTCAGCGGGTCGATAATGCCCGCCTTCACCATATCGTTTTCATAGCGATTCTCGAGCGCATTGTAGCCGAAGTTCACTCCCGTACCGAGGAGCACTTCATTCAGTACCACCGCCGCATCCTGTTCCCCGGCATTCGTCGCGATTTGACGGAGCGGTTCGGACAATGCCTTCAGCAAAGTCTCATATCCCGCGCGATACTCATGATCCTCGATCGATTTCTTCGCATACTTCGCGGTCACTTCTGCTGCTGCTTTGACCAGAGCGACACCACCACCCGCGACGATACCCTCTTCGATAGCCGCCTTGGTCGCATTCACGGCATCTTCCATCTTGTGCTTCATGTAAGTCAATTCCGTTTCTGTCGAAGCGCCCACACGGATGACCGCTACCCCACCCGCGAGTTTCGCCTTGCGCTTCTCCAATTTCTCGCGATCATAATCGCCTTCTGTCTTCGCAATCTGTCCAGTGATCTCATGTACCCGCTCGTCGATCGACTTCTTCTTTCCCTTCCCACCGACGATCATCGTCGCATCTTTCGTCGCGATAATCTTCGTCGCTTGACCCAGCATCGATACTTCCACCGTCGAGAGTTTCATCCCCTTGTCACCCGAGATGACCGTCGCCCCGGTGAGGATGGCGATGTCTTCGAGGAGTGCCTTCCTGCCATCGCCATATTCCGGTGCCTTCACCGCGAGCACATTGAGCACCCCGCGAAGTTTGTTCACGACGAGCGTCGCGAGTGCCTCTCCATCCACATCCTCCGCGAGGATGACGATATCTTTCTTCCCACTCTTCCCGAGCTTCTCGAGTATCGGCACGATATCCGCGATGAGCGAAACCTTCGCATCGGTGATGAGAATGTACGGATTATTGATCTCTGCGGTCTGTGCTTGTGGATCCGTCATCATGTATGGCGAGATGAATCCCTTGTCGAATTTCATCCCTTCCACGATTTCCTTCGACAATCCGAGCGTCTGTGATTGTTCCGTCGTCACGACACCGTCTTTGCCCACGGCATGCATGACTTCCGCGATCATCGCACCCATCTCCGCGGACTCCGCTGAAATAGTCGCTACCTGCGTAATCGATTTCTTGTCCTTCAATGGTTGTGCATTCTTCTTCAGAATAGCGATCACTTCATCCTTCGCCGCTTCCATACCGCGACGGATGCCGATCGGATTGATGCCCGTCTCGACGAATTTCAATCCCTCACGGACGAGTGCTTGTGTGATGACCGTGGAAGTTGTCGTCCCGTCGCCCGCCGCGTCATTCGTCTTCGTCGCCACTTCCTTGATCAATTGTGCGCCGAGATTTTCCAAAGCGTCTTCGAGCTCGATTTCCTTCGCGATACTGACACCGTCATTCGTGATGACCGGCGAACCGTACGCCTTCCCGAGGATGACATTGCGCCCTTTCGGTCCCAGCGTCACTTTCACGGCATTTGCCACGGTATCGATCCCCCGCTTCATCGCCTTCCGCGCATCCTCATTGTATGCGATATTCTTCGCCATAAAGATAAGTGTTCCCATATAACCAAGCAATCTCTCAGAAAAGATTCCCTGTTCACTGTTCACTGTTAATTGTTAGCTGACCATTTAGCACTCTCTATTATAGACTGCTAATTTTCTCTGTCAACCCCACACCTATTTGACACAGCGCCAAAGGCGGAGGGAGACGATATACCCACACTCTTTCCCCTTCAAAAAGCTTCAACTCCTCATCCTCCTGAAAGCTTTTAAGTGTCAAAACAGGTGCGGGGGCAAGCTCGATTCACGCTCCTGTCATGCATCCTCACCCATCCACTCCTTGACCCCTATTTCCTTCCTTGCTATAACACAATTAGTTTCTTTTCATTTCATGGAGGTGATATCGTGCAAACACAAAAAAAGAACTACTCGCTCACATGCAGAGGTTGGTATGTGGATCAAGACAATGTCACCCAAACCATCGAGAGAAAAAAGGCTCTGAGGGCAAAAAACGATGTGGCTGCTATCACTGCCGCGGAAAAGGTGCACGAAACAATCCATCAGAGGTACGGAAGAATGCCGTACTTTACACTGACGACCGTAGTACTTTCCCCTGAGAGAAAAAATGTCTTCACCGCAACCGTTGGGGGAGCATTAAGAAAAAAACGGTGCTAAGTCAACAGCACCACCCCACCAACGGCTCACGACATCATTCGTGAGCTGCTTTTTTTCTCTCAAAAGACTGTCTCATTTCGCAACACCCGTATTCGCGGTCGATCTCGAATCACAAGTGAAGGTATACCAATTTGCCTTCTGTATGCCGATACCCATGTCATCTCTCGCAAGCACACCGATAATCGTATTCACGATGAGCCAGCCACAAAGAATGAGCACGAGTCCCCCTAGGACCTTTCCAATCATCCCCTTGGCCGTACTCATCATACCGCTATTGCCCACCGAGACGATATAGACGACACCGGAAATCATGATGAGCGCAAGACCGACGAAGACCATGATACCCATACCCCAATCGATGATTCCCTTGCCCCCGATCAAAATATGACAGAGTGTGCACGCCTCAGGATGCTCGGTCGTCCCGCACGGCACAAGTCCAGCCTCGGCAGGAATCGGAGCAAACAAGAGTGGCGCCACGACCAAAGATACGAACACGATACTTTTGAAAACTAATTTCATACGCTCTTTCTCACTTCAGAATATCTACCAATGACCCACTTATTATACGTCTTTTCCAAAAAAATTACACCTCCGACGAAAAAGTTACACTTTGAAAATCATCACATCACCATCCTCTGCGATATATTCTTTCCCTTCGAGACGCAGTATACCCTGTTCCTTGGCAGCCGACCAGGACCCCACGGCGATGAGCTTCTCCCAGAAGATCACCTCCGCGCGAATAAATTTTTCTTCGAAATCCGAATGGATCGCGGCACCCGCCTGCGGTGCGGTCGATCCCTGAAGTACCGTCCACGCCCGCGTTTCTTTCTCACCCGTCGTGAAGAATGTCATGAGTCCGAGGAGTGAATACGCTTCACGAATAAGTTCCGGCAAATGACTCACGAGTCCGAATTCTTCCTGCTCCTCCGCGGTCATATCATTCAACTCCTCTTCAATCTTTATATCGAGTCGTACATGCGGTCGCGCCGCGAGTGCCGACGGGAGCGATGCTTCGATATCCGACATATTGTAAACATACAAAAACGGTTTCGCCGTGAGAAGTGAGAGCTCTTTGAGGAGCCTCTTCACATCATCAGGGTTTCCAGAAAGCGGTATCACATTCGCGAGAAGCCCCTGTTCCAGCCCCACTGAAAGTTCTTCGAGATTTTTCATTTCCTCCACCGCGCCTTTCTTATTCGCACGCGCTTCCTTCGCCGTCTTGTCCTTGCGCTTCGTCACGGTCTCGAGATCGGCGAGGACGAGTTCGGTATTGATCACTTCGATATCATTCGAAGGGTCGATCGCATTGTGCACATGGATGATATCCGGATTTTCGAACACTCGCACGACCTGGATGATCGCATCCGTCTCGCGAATATTCGCGAGAAATTTATTGCCCAACCCCTCCCCCTCACTCGCGCCCTTTACCAGTCCGGCGATATCGACGAATTCCACCACGGCCGGGACGATTTTCTGCGTCTGAGAAAACGCCGACAATGCATCGAGCCGATGATCCGGCACCGTCACGATACCGACATTCGGCTCGATCGTGCAGAACGGATAATTATTGATATCGACTGCCTTCCGGGTCAATGCCTTGAACAAGGTGGACTTCCCCACATTCGGCAGACCGACGATTCCAACTCTGAGAGACATAGGAGAAGAAGTTAGAGTGTTAGAGTTTTTAGAG
Organism: Candidatus Moraniibacteriota bacterium; assembly: GCA_049289395.1. GTDB lineage: Bacteria > Patescibacteriota > Minisyncoccia > Moranbacterales > UBA1568 > CAYTED01. The sequence goes on from JBATLQ010000003.1 coordinate 7,017, forward strand.
CGTTTAGAAAAAGTGTATCAATTGTGGCGAAAAAAAAGCGAAAAGTCAATGAAAAAGTATCATCAAAAAAAATCCCCCACTCCGATAGTTTCCTACTGGAGGGGGTGATACTGCGGGCTAAATGCGCTTCGCCAATTCCGCGGCGAGACCGGTGTAGGTAGCCGGCGTCAGCGCGAGAAGTCGATCCTTGTGTTCCTGCGGAATGTCGAGTCCTCGGATCAATTCATGGAGTGTCTTCTTAGTGATGCCCTTCCCGCGAGTCGCAACTTTCATCAACTCATACGCGCCAGGCACACCAAGGCGGCGCATAACGGTCTGTACCGGCTCGGCCAGCACTTCCCAGGCGTCGACCAGATCCTCGGCGAGGCGTTCTGGATTGACTTCGAGCTTGTTCAGTCCGCGCAGAGTGGAGTCGAAAGCAAGCACAGTGTAACCAAAGGCGACTCCCATATTGCGGAGAACAGTCGAGTCAGTGAGATCCCTCTGCAAACGCGATATCGGAAGCTTTTCCGACATATGGCGGAGAATGGCATTCGCCAAACCGAGATTCCCTTCCGAGTTCTCGAAATCGATCGGGTTCACCTTGTGTGGCATCGTCGAGGAGCCGATCTCGCCTGCCTTCAGCTTCTGCTTGAAATACCCAAGCGAGATGTACTGCCAAATGTCGCGGTTGGCATCGATCAGAATGGTGTTGGCGCGCGCCATCGCATCGAACAATTCCGCCATCACATCGTGTGGCTCAATCTGAATCGTGTATGGATTGAACTCGAAACCCAACGACTCGACGAAGCGGCGATTGAAGGCATCCCACTCGATATCAGGGTAAGCCACTATGTGAGCGTTGTAGTTTCCCACGGCACCATTGAACTTAACAAGGGATGACACCCGATCAATGCAAGAGTATGCCCGCATCAAACGCGCGGTGATATTGGCCATTTCTTTGCCGAGCGTCGTCGGCGTTGCCGGCTGGCCATGGGTGCGAGCGAGCATCGGCAGATCAGCATACTCATGCGCCAACTCGCGAAAACGCTCAATCAATTTCGTAAGCATGCTTGTTAAAACATTCCGCCCATCGCGAAGCATCATCGCATGCGCGACACTAGTGAAATCTTCCGATGTGCAACCGAAGTGGATGAACCCACTGACACGCGCCACCTCCTCATTGTTTGCCAAACGATTCACCAGCCAATCCCACACGGCCTTGACATCGTGATTTGTGCGAGTTTCGATAACTTTGACCCCCTCAGCATCTGCCAATGAAAAATCATCGACGATTACATCGAGTTCCCGGATCGTTGCCTCCGAAAATTCCGGACACTCAGGGATCTCCGTCGCCGCAGAGAGATGTTTGAGCCACTCAACTTCAACATACACGCGGTTTCGGATGAGACCAAATTCGGAGAAAATCCGTTGGAGTAAACGAACCTTCTCGGCGTAACGACCGTCAAGCGGTGAAAGTGCCGTAAGTGCTGTGAGTGGTGTACTCATGGTGAACCTCCTGTGGTTGGATGAGACAAAAAATGGCTTTTCTCCGAAAACAACCGGACAAAAACCCTTAAAGAACTTCATCGGAGTATGCCAAAAAAGAGCGAGAAAGTCAATGAAATTCCTAGTAACTATTCAATATCTCAACGCTATCATTATTACAAACAAGAGATAGCTTGTCTGATAAAATATTCAGATTCCGGCTGCAAATCCCGAAAAGCTCGTCAGGTTATCCTGATAGCCCTCCTCACTTTCTCAGAATTTTCGCACGAAATCTGAACATTTTCTCGAGACATGAGATTTTGAATAGTTACTTATGATATACTGGACAAGTGTCCAATATCTGGTATCTCATATCTATTTTCTAAACTCTCATCTCTCACCTCTAACTTCTAATTTCTCATCTCTATTTCCTAACCTCTAACATCTCAACTCTATGAACCCAGGAATTTTCAAAGCCTACGACATGCGGGGAATCTATCCGACCGATCTCGATGAGCATGATGCTTATGATATCGGTCGCGCTTTCGTCGTCCATTTCAAGCCGAAGAAGATAGCCGTCGGTCAGGATATCCGAAAATCAAGTGAGGGACTCTTCGAGGCATTCGTCCGTGGCGTAACCGAGAGCGGTGTCGATGTCGTCGACCTCGGACTCACCTCGACACCGATGGTGTATTTCGCGGCGGGGACACTCGATGTCGATGCGGTCGTCGCCATCACCGCGTCACACAATCCCCCACAATGGAACGGGATGAAGTTCGCATTGCGCGGTGCTATTCCCGTCGGAGAGAAAACCGGACTCTCCGATATCCGTGACCTCGCCATGAAGGGAGAATACATCGCCTCGGAAAAGATCGGCACCATCGAAACCCACAACATCAAAGATGACTACATCGATTACTTCACTTCATTCGCCGATTTCCAGGGGAAAAAATTCACCATCGCCGTCGATACCGCGAATGCCATGGGCGTCCTCGA
>JBATLQ010000004.1:0-5846 GCA_049289395.1 Candidatus Moraniibacteriota bacterium
CGAGGGCGACGAGGATACCCACGATAGAGTAGAGCATCGCTGTCTTCGCCTTCTTGATCTGCTCCTCCTCTCCGTAAGCGGTGAGATAGAGGATACCAGAGATGACAAATCCGATAATCGCGAGGAATCCGAGGATATAGAGGAGCCAATTCATGGCATTCGTGATGAGCGCGGTCACACTCGTCCCAGCGAGTCCAGTCCCTCCGTAATTACCCGTGCTCCACTGTGCCATGGCAGTGAGGGGAGCGGTGAGTACGGCTACCGAGAAAATCCGAGCACCAATTTTTTGTATTGTTTTTAACATTCGTTCTCACCTCCTTTCCGTGTCTCTGTGGGACTTCCTACCCCGAGACTTTTAGTTTGTTATTCACTGTACGAAAAATGATTCAATCCCTCGAAGGATGATGAGCGCAGAGAGGGCGACCACGACACCAATAATACTATAGACGGTCATCTTCTTTGCAGAAGCAATCTGCTCGGTATTGCCGAAAGCGATCATATACTTGAGTCCCGCGATAACTAATGACAGTATAGCAATTATCCCCACAACCGACAACAGAAAATAGAGAATGTTCATGAGAATGTATGCGAGGGGTGGTGCACTCTCGATCACCCCCGCCGCAGATACCATCGGAATAAGAAAATTCATACAAAAAATATTTGGTGTCACCGCCTCATATCAGACCCGAGGAGATTGATGCGACTCTGTGCCAAACCGAGTGCTTCCTCGATAGATGCTTCTCCAAAATTCACCTTGGCGATCGCTTCGGCGAGTATGCGCTCCGTTTCTTCGGGATTCAATTGCTGGAAACTCCGCGCGATGAGATTCCCCGTCGCGAATGACGAGAGTATGGCATCACTTTGTTGTACCGAGAGGAGATCACGCCTGGCCGCGGGCTTCTTCGTCGCCGTGAGATACACCTGGGCAGGATCATCCGTGAGCGGGAATTCTTTCGGATTCTGCGTCAATCCATTATAGAGTGTCACGACTTTGCCATCGTGAGGAAAAGCGAGATACCGGAGAAACTGCCATGACTCGAACACCCGGAGATCATTTTCCTTCCCTGCCGGAGCGGTCGCCTGCTCCCCTGCGGCCACAGGCTTCACTTCCTTATTCTTCGATACCGCCAATCCCCAGTAGTTCGCGAAATTAACCGGGACGGTATTTTCAAATTGTGGAAGCGGTGCGATACCGAAGTTGAGCTTCGCATTCTTCTGCCGAATAGTCTCTATCTGCCACGAATAATTGATCATCATCGCCGCCTTGCCAGCATAGAAAGCGTCGATAGAATAATCAGTCCGCGGATTCCAGGTGTAATATGCCCCGCTCGGCTGAGCGAATTGCGTATAGAATGTCATGCTATCCGTCGCCGCCCCATTTCCGAAATCCGCCTTGTTTTGACCGAAACTATTTGCCGAAACGCCGAACTGGAGGAAAATAAGTGAGAGGAGATCCGTCGATCGATTCACATTGTACGCGGTCCCCATGGCGAGAGCCGACTGGATGATAGTGCCATATTCATCCACCCTCGTCAGCGGACGGATCTCGCGGAGCATTTCCTGCCATGTTTTCGGTGGAGCGGATACACCCGCAGCATTCAGGATATCCTTGTTGTAATACAGCGCGAGCGAATCAACCGAGAGCGGTACTGCATACGCTTTTCCCTCGGAGAAGAAGTCATCAGCCGCCACATCGACGAAAGCATCGCGATAGTCCTTCTCACTCACGAATGAAGGGTCTGCCGGCGCGAGCTTGTTTGCAAATGATGGGAGCCAGACATTTCGTATCATGAAGATATCCGGACCATTGCCGGCCGCGAGCGCGTCGAGGAGATCCCGTTCGTAGGTATCGACGGCCATCTTCCGGTACTCGATGGTCTTCACATGCGGATTCATGCGGAGGTACGGTCCGATGATATCCCGATACGCATCCGTATCATCGAACACTCCCCACATCTCGAGAGTCACGGTATAGGGTGTTTCCTGCTCTTTGCATCCCGACAAAGAAATGGAAAAAGCGATGATCAGCAATAACGAAAGAAATTTTTGTAATGTTTTTTTCATACATTTTTACTGACTCTTACTGACTTCACACCGACCAATACCGACCTTCGCAATAGTCTGCGTAGAGTCCGCATGAGTCTGCGTCGTGAGTTATTTACGGGCGAGCAGAGCATAGTGAAAATCCCCTGCCGGGATATTATTCTCCGGATGGAGGCCTACCTTCTCGAGGAGTAATCGGACATCCGCTTCGGAAATCCGTACGCCCTCTTCCGGCCCCATCGATTTCTTCTCGGGCACCCACTCCATGAGAAAGAGCTTCCCCTCTTTTTTCAAAATACGAGACACTTCCTGCACGATGACTTCTTTGTTCTGATTCTGGAAGAGCATGTCCTTCAGGATCACCCAATCAACGCTCTCCCCCTGCAATCCTGATCCGCCGAGTTTCTCCAGATTCGCCCGTTTCCCCTCGATATTCGAGAGTCCCAGTACCTTGGCACGACTCGCTACTGCCTCGAGTGCGGTCGGGAGGATATCGAGCGCAATTACCTTCCCCTCTGCCCCGACTGCCTTCGCCGCTTCGAAGGTGAAGTACCCCGCCCCGCAACCGAAATCCACCACCACCGATCCCGGTGCCAATTCCAATTTCCGTACGATAGATACCGGATCGACGAATGTCATACCTGCGTGCATACGAAAAATATATTTGTTTGCTTTTACTCTTTATCTATTGTACAACGAAACAGAAGAATGGAGAATATGGAATATTGAATAGAGAGTATAGAATGTTGAACATTCCATAAAAACGAGGTATTCTATAATCCTTCAGGGAGATGTGGCCGAGTGGTTGAAGGCAGCAGTTTCGAAAACTGCCATAGGGGAAACTCTATCAGAGGTTCGAATCCTCTCATCTCCGCCTTCGCTACGCTGAAGCGTAGCTACGGCGTGACGCAGTCCGCTGTAGATACGCGAAAGCGAAAACAAACATATGCAGTATGTATATAGTTTAAAATGTAAAGACGGTTACTATATCGGGTGTACGAATGACCTGAAGGATAGATTGGAAAGACATCAAAATGGGAATATTCCAGCGACAAGCAACCGCCTGCCGATAGAGCTTGATTTTTATATTGCCGTAAAAGACAAATGGAAAGCATTTGAACTTGAAAAATATCTCAAATCAGGATCGGGGAGGGCATTCACAATGAAGCACCTTACATAAAGTAACGCCATTCCACAGATACTTTAGTCACACACCAAAAGTCTTGGTGCGTGGCTTTACAAAAGAGAAAATCCGTTGTATTCTAGGAGAAGCCTTGAGCTTATTTCTATGGATTTTACCGGACTTTCCAGTGTTTCAGGATTCCAGTGGATGCTGTTTGCTCTCGCTTTCGGCGCCGAGGTATTCCTCTGTATCACCCTCTTCTTCCTCTGGAGAAAAGGGAATGCTCTAGAGAAGAAACTGGAAATTTTTTTCGGTGGCAAAGAGGCGAAAGACCTCGAAGTAGTCCTCCTCCAGCAGAAAGAAGACATGCGAGTATTCGACAAGGAAATTCAGGAGCTCTTCGAAATTTCCAATCGCCTCTACCGGCTCGGACTCCAAAGCATCCATAAAGTCGAGGTGATTCGTTTCAATCCATTCAAGGAAGTCGGGAGCAATCAGAGTTTCTGTGTCGCCCTCATGAATGGCAAGGACTCTGGTGTCGTACTCTCTTCCATCCATACGAGAGAAGGCACCCGCGTCTATGCGAAGCCCGTCGCCTCGGGTGTCGAAGCAGGACATCAATTCACCGACGAGGAGAGGGAGGCTATCGCCCTCGCTTCCAAGCAGGATCCCGAAGCCTAAATCTGAATATCTATTTTTCATCCGCCACACTATGACCGAAGAAATCGTCGCTCCAAGGAAAAATATCGCCCTCCCCCAAACGGTGACCGTGAAACGGTTCGCTGATCTTCTCGGTCTCCCGGTGACGCAGGTCATCATGGAACTCATGAAGAACAAGATCATCGCCACCATCAACGAGGAAATCGACTATGAAACCGCGAGTGTCATCGCGCTCGACCTCGACATCGACACCCACCCGGCCGAAGAAGAAAATGTCGGCGAGCTCACTCTCGAGAAATTGATCGAACTCTGCGAAGAAGAGAAGAAGACCGATAAAATCCTCACCAAGCGCGCGCCAATCGTCACCATCCTCGGTCATGTCGATCATGGCAAGACGACCCTCCTCGACACCATCCGCAAAGCGAATGTCGCGGAAGGCGAGGCCGGAGGCATCACCCAACGCATCACCGCGTATCAGGTGAAAAAGCGAGGTGAACTCATCACCTTCATCGACACTCCTGGTCACGAAGCCTTCTCCGGTATGCGCGAGCGTGGTGTCTCTATCGCGGACATTGCCATCCTCGTCGTCGCCGCCGATGATGGTGTCCGCCCACAGACGAAGGAAGTCATCGCGTATCTCCTCGAAAAGAAACTCCCCGTCATCGTCGCCATCAACAAGATCGACAAACCCGATGCGAATCTCGCGAAAGTAAAACAGGAACTCGCCGAGCATGGTATCCTCATCGAAGAATGGGGTGGTACCATCCTCTGCAATGAAATCAGTGCCAAACAAAATATCGGCATCGACAAGCTCCTCGAAAGTATTCTCCTCATTCACGAGGTGGAGGAATACCGTGCCGATACGAAACGCGATGGATTCGCGGTCATACTCGAATCGCATCTCGATCCGCAGAAGGGTCCCGTCGCAACCGGACTGGTCAAGACCGGCACACTGAAAGTCGGTCAGGATGTCATCGCCGGAGGGAACTTCGGTCGCATCAAACGCATCGAGGACTTTACTGGCAAAGCACTCGAGCAGGCAGGACCATCCACTCCCGTCGTCCTCTATGGTTTCGATGCCGCCCCACAGGTGAACAGCGTCGTCCAGGTCGTCTCCGGCAAATCCCTCGCTCGCCTGCGTTCCCAGGAAGCACTTTTAAAAGAAGGCGAGAACAAGAGTGTCCGGAGTATGAACGACAACAGCGATATCCTGAAGTTCCCGATTATCCTGAAAGCAGATGTGCAGGGATCCCTCGAAGCCATCGAACAGATCCTCTCCTCCATACAAAGCGAAGAAATCATGCTCCAAGAAATCCGCTCCGCCGTCGGTGCCATCACCGAAAGCGATGTGAAAATGGCAAATTCTTCCCATGCGATGATCCTCGGTTTCAATGCCGAACCGACCTCGGTGGCATCCCGCCTCGCCGAAACTATGAAAGTCGAAATCGAGTCATTCAATATCATCTACAAGCTCGTCGAACGAGTGAAAGAAAAGATGTCCGACCTCCTCCCGCCGGAAATCATCCGTACCGATGGTGGCCGTCTCTCCGTCCTCGCTATCTTCAAGACCGGGAAGCGCGACATGATCCTCGGTGGTCGCGTCGCCGAAGGGAAACTCCTGCGTGGATCCCTCATCGAAGTGAAACGCGATGATGAGATCGTCGGCACCGGAAAAATGATGAACCTCCAACAGAATAAACTAAACGCCGACGAAGTGAATCAGGGCAATGAATGTGGTATCGTCTACGAAGGCACCATCAAGGTCGAAGTCGGCGACACCCTCATCTGCTACAAAGAAGAAGAACACAAGCGCAAGCTGTAGTCAGAGATCGGGGAACAGCGAGCAACGAGCAGGGAACAAAAAAACAGCTCCGACTTACTATCGTGGCTGTTTTAATTTTTCTCATTCCCCATTTCCCCTATTTATCCCCTTTCCCTTTTCGGTTGATAGAAAGTCGGAAAGTTGATAGGCTAAGGTCAGACTAAAATCTCACCCCTATAATGAACTACTCTATTCCAC
>JBATLQ010000005.1:0-8175 GCA_049289395.1 Candidatus Moraniibacteriota bacterium
CTTTCTGATAGACTGCTCATCCATGCCAAGATCTTTAAGCATTTTAGTCATAGTCCCCTTATAGCTCTTAACAATGTCTATCGAGCCCGGTCCCAATTCTCCCTCTACTGCTGTCCCAAGCTCCTCCGCGAAATCCCCTGCGATATTATCCAGACCATTACTCCGGGACAAAAGAGTCGTTGCTGCCAGTATTTTAGCCGTATTATGTTCCTCATAACCCTCACGAAGATATTGACGGATCTGATCTTCGTTTGGCTCACCACCACTCCGCTCTTTAATTTCTGCCTCATAATGAGCCTTCTGTTTATTTTGCACCATAAAGGCATGATCCGTCCGCTCTTTATGCGTAAATCTATTAACAATTGGGATTTTATTGACCTTCTCATTCAAAGTATTGTGCACTTGACCCTGAGCCATCTCCACCGAAAGCATATCCTCATGCTTCTGAGCTTCACTCCATGCCTTAAATGCCCCTGTGACTACCGTGGGACTGAGGAACTTGGTATATTTCCCTTTTGCCAGCTTACTCTCAGCTTTCCGCCCCCCCCATTTCCCAATTTCCTTCGTTCCGCGCCAAGGAAGTCCGCCTGACCATTTGAGGAACTTCGAGCCGAAGGAATTCGCCAATCCACCCGCTTCGGAACTCATCTTCTCCGCCGAGGTGATGGCGATCCAGAAGAAGATAACCGGGATGGTCATATAGACGACACCGGAAATCAGAGTACCGCTCGCATCCGAGGATGAGACTGCCGCTTGGGAGAATCCTGCTTTCACAGCATTAGAACTCCCCCACACATTGAGGAACTTCACCGAAATCATCATCATGAACACCGCAATCGGACCGAAGAACACATTCTTGATCAATTTGTCCCACCACTGCTTGGCATATCCATCCATCCCCGGTATCGCCCCCGCGACGAAGCCGATCGGCGAGAACATGACGAGTATAGGAAGCATCACCAGCCGATACAGCATCATGAGTGCGAGCGTGAGGAATGAAACCACGAACATGAAGAGGCAAACGATAGCGATGAGATAAAACTTCAACTCGTAAGTCTTATCAAAACCATTCGGAACCAAGATATCCGCCAAGCCGGCCGTTCCCAAGATACCACTCGTCAATCCTCCCCCCGTCATGCCAAATATATCCGTGATGAACGAGTACATCATCACATTCCCCACATCGATGATCGCCCGCGCGATGGGGAAACTGAAATTAACGAACAGCGCGCCGAAGATGACTTTGGAGAGGACATTCTTATAACTATACTTGTCTACCTGGAAAATCGTATAGAATGCGGAGAGGAGGAGGACGAAAATGAAGAAGAGATTCATGAAATCCCGTACGATCTTCCACATTTCCCAGACGACCGGATTCGCCATGATCGCCTGGAAATGCGATACATCGAGGACATAGAGAAAGGCAGATGCCGCCACGCTTCCTATAAAAGCGAGGAAAACGAGGAGACCATACAAAAGAGCCTTAAAGACCGTCATGAACGCATTGCCTATATAGCTCCCCATATCATCTCCGCTTTTCGTCGGAGTCCCACCCGAGGTATCACCTGCTGGAGGAGTAGCAGCTGTCTTTATTTCTGACCCGCTTGATGTCTGCGCATACGCTGTATCAATATCTACATTGAAATGAATAAGAAACAAAAAAACAAACACCAGAAAAACCGCGCCTATGGAAAACCTTTTTGTCTGCTTTTGTATTCCGATCATGCGATGTGTATGACCCCTTTAGTATACAAAAAAATAAGGGGAAATGCTAACGCACTTCCCCTCCTTCCGAGTCTGATCACGAGCACTTCCCCCAGGTGCCTTCATTCACCGGAGGCGATGTGACCATCACGATGCCGTCGACCGCGACCAGTGTCCAATTTTTCTCATTCATGAGCTTGTCCCCACCACCGAGAGCAAGTATGCTCACGAACTCAACCTTGATCGGTCTGCCCTTGGCATCGAGCTTTGGAATATGTACTGTTCTTCCCCCTTGCCACAGAACATCAATCTTTAACGCGCCAGGGCGTAAGTAGCCAACAGTAATTTTGGATCCATTGTCTTTATGAGTAAATCCCAACATTACATCCTCATTGTCGGCATTCTGCTTCCACCGCACCTCCCATACGGTTTTGAGTGGCCGGCAAAACTTCGGAACCTCGACGAGAATTTCCTTGGCGGTTTCCCGCACCCCATGCACCCCATCGGCACGCACCTGTGGCGAGGAAAAAATCATCGCGATAAGGGCGAGAATAAACGCGCCCGAAAGAACATTTTTTACAGCTTTCATGACATCCATGGCTGAAAATCTCCTATAGAAAACAAGTTTTTAACAAATCCCGATGAAATCCTCTGCGGACTCACATCAGAATCCTGACTATCAGTCCCTCAACCCCTGGAAAAACACTAGGATGAAGAAACCGATCTGTGCCTCCCTTATACCACAAACCCATTTCCCCCGCAAGCCCGTCCAAAACAGCCTGCCCGAATCGCTATGAGAGCAAGTCTCTTGCGAATCGTTGCGGGCGGGCGGTGAAACCCCTGTATGAGCGCGAGCGGTCGTTCCCCTGGTTTCAGGGGTGCGTCCGCTGTTTGAGATTCTGAAATATTCTCCTCACCCCCCTCTCACCTCCAAAAAAAACTATACACTAACTGACGGCCGTCAGTTAGTGTATAAACTATTCTTCCTTCCTTTTTTTCTGTTTACTCCCTATCCTCACAACTTCCATCCTTTTCATGGTGATGATGACGATTGAAAAAACACTGATTTTCTGCTATAATGAGGTTATACGAGATGAGACAAGCCACTGAGAATTTTAGAGAGTACCCCTATGGATGAGACACTCCAATTGCGAGAGTTTATCAAGAAAAGACCCTATTTCATCTGGTATACAGGGAATTATGATGCGCTCAGTGCGGACTCTATCGTCGAGGCGACGCTGAATTATGGAGATTGGGAAGATGTGCAGGAGCTGATCGGCATCATGGGCATCCACCAGGTAGCGGATATTTTCAGGGAGAAATCAGCACCTTCTGAGGTGGCACGGCAGAATTATTTCCCTGAAGTGAAAAATTATTTCACATTGTATTTCAACAAATATGCATAAAGAAGGGGTCGAATTCATGCCCGGTTTTTCGGTAGAAGCAGAGAAAATCAAAAGCGAGCTCACTCGATTGAGCTTGGGCGAGTGAGTTGCTCAATGTGTTGAGCGGTCGTTCCGCTTTTTGAACGGTGTTTCATTTTAACGGTTGTTCCGCTTTTTGAGCGGTGCAACCGCTGAAATGAAACATCTGCAACCGCTTAGTTCTTGGTCTATAAAACAAGCGGTCGCACCCCTCCAAAAGGGGAACGACCGCTCCAAACCACAGCTAGCCATTCCTAAAGTCTATTTCCTAACCTCTCTTCTCTCCTTAGTACCGATACCGGTCTGCCTTGTACGGACCACTAACTGGTACACCGATGTATTCCGCCTGCTCCGGGGTGAGTTTCGTCAGTGACACGCCAAGTTTCGAGAGGTGAAGCCGTGCTACCTCTTCATCCAGCTCCTTCGACAGCGTGTACACACCGACCTCATGTTTCTTCGTATGAAGTTCGATCTGCGCCAAGACCTGATTCGTGAACGAAGTACTCATGACGAAGCTCGGATGTCCCGTCGCATTCCCCAGGTTCACCAATCGTCCCCGTGAGAGGAGGATAATTCCATGCCCATCGGGGAAAATAAACTTGTCTACTTGTGGCTTGATAGAAATTTCCTTGATGCCCGGATACTGTTCTAGCTTATCTACTTCAATTTCATTGTCGAAGTGTCCGATATTACACACAATGGCATCGTCTTTCATCGCCTCCATGTGTTCGATACGGATGATATCCCTATTGCCCGTCGTCGTGACGAAGATGTCCGCCTCACTCACCACTTCCTCCAGTGTCCGCACTGCGTACCCCTCCATCGCCGCCTGCAGAGCACAGATCGGATCGATTTCCGTCACGATCACACGCGCGCCGAACCCGCTCATGCTCTGCACACATCCCTTGCCCACATCGCCATACCCGCACACCACCACGGTCTTCCCCGCGACCATCACATCCGTCCCGCGCTTGATACCATCGGCGAGACTCTCTCGACAGCCATAGAGATTATCGAATTTACTTTTCGTCACCGAGTCATTCACATTGATAGCGGGTATGAGGAGTTTCTTCTCTTCCAGCATCTGATACAAACGATGCACGCCGGTCGTCGTCTCTTCTGAGACACCTATGAGGAGCGGAAGTCGCTTCCCCCAAAATTGCGGATCCTTCGCATACACCAATTTCAATCGCTTCATGAATTCCTGGACATCGAGTGGCTCGCCGGAATAATCCTTCTCGAGAAGTGATGGGTTTTCCTCACATTCCACACCCCGATGAATCATCATGGTCGCATCACCCCCATCATCCACGATGAGTTGTGGTCCGAGATCACCCCCGAAGTCGAAGATGCGCTCCGTACATTCCCAGTATTCTGCCAGAGTCTCACCCTTCCAGGCGAAGACTGGTATCCCTCGTTGTGCGATAGCTGATGCCGCATGATCCTGCGTGGAATAGATATTGCACGACGCCCAGCGCACACTCGCACCGAGAGAGCTCAGAGTTTCGATGAGCACCGCGGTCTGGATCGTCATGTGGAGCGATCCCGCGATCCGAACGCCTGCGAGCGGTTTCTTCCCGTCTGGATATTTCTCACGGAGAGCCATGAGCCCCGGCATCTCCTTCTCTGCCATCTCGATTTCCTTCCGACCGAATTCATGCGAGGCGATATCAGCGACCTTGTAATCCGTAAAGACCGTTTCACTCATACTATGATTTTGCTTACTTTATTATACTTTTTGAGAATATTCTTTATCTTACCATGATGCGAGTGATGCATCCGCGCCCCTTCGCTCGCGACGACGAGTCCCGCCACCTCGCTCGCGACCGACCCGATCACTTCCGTATCATGCCCCTCTGCCAATCCATGGAGAAATCCTGCGGCATACATATCTCCTGCTCCATTCGTATTCACCATCACCACCTCATGCGGATCGATCGTATGCACCTTGCCATGCCGTTTCACCAGACTCCCCTTCGCTCCGAGTTTCACCACCGCGATGGAACAGGATTCCGAGAGATCATGGAGCGCTTCCAATTCTTCCTTCCCCGTGAGAGCGAGTGCCTCGTCTTCATTCACGAAAACAATATCAGCATATTCCGAGACGATTTCTTTCACGAGCGGGAGGTGTTTCTCTATCACTCCGACTGCAGAGAGGTCGAGAGAAACCAGTGTATCATATTTCTTCGCGACCTTCATCGCCGACAGAACCGTCTCGCGCGTTTCCTCCCCCAAGAGGAGGTACCCTTCGATATGAAGGATCTTACTCTTCTTGATATCGTCTTTTGAGAGGTGCTCTCGACGGAGGCACCCGGCCGCGCCGAGATGAACGGCGAACGACCGCTCACCTCCCTGCGTCACGAAGGTGATCGCATAACCGGTATTCTCGCTTTCATGACGATGAAGTTTCGTATGGACGCCACCGTCCCTCATGTCCCGTTCGTATTTTTTCCCATGTTCATCATCACCCACGACACCGATGAACAAACTCTTACCCCCGAGGAGCGCCACGCCCGCGACCGTATTCGCCGCACTCCCCCCGGAGACATACGCCTTCGCATATATCTCCAAGCTCTCGAGGATTTTCTTCCCCTCCGCGTTATCGACGCCACGCATCCCTCCCTTCTGGAGGCCATGGTGATGGAGAACGCTCTCATCAACCTCGATGATGATATCGAGCAGTGGATTCCCGATACCAATCACATCATATTCTTTCTTCATGTTGCTTTGTTCAAGAGGTTATCAAACACCAACCTATTTTAGAGGAGGGGCGACGGCGTGGCAAATATATGTGACTTATAACTCTTTAAAAAAGAAGGCGATTCGGATCAAGTCCTGCATCCTGTATAACCTCCGTAGCCGTTCTGTTAGTAGTATACTTCAATGGAAATCCGAGCTGTTTCAAAAATGTCAGCGCATCCTTCTTACTAGAGGCTTCAATTTCCATATACGGTCTCATTTTTGGGTATTCATCAATCTCAACCTTTATCGTTCCAATTCGATACTCTTCCCGACGCTTTTCCCTCTCGCGAAAAATCTTGAATCCGGCTAATTCGAGAATTTTCAGAGCCATCGAAAAATCACCTACCTCTACCTCGAATTCATCGCGAACCTCAAAATGTCGATCCTCTTTTTTTATTTTCAATGTCAGGAAACTTTTTTTCCCCTCTAAACGGAGACGAAATGATGAATATATTCTCTCTTCCGCCGGAGATTCCCAGTATATTTCACGAAAAAGTGTCGGTGGAAACACCCGCACCGCACCCATCTTTTTCAAATTTTTCCGAAGTTTCACCGGATCGATATTAAGAACCTTTACCTCAATTTCCTTTTTCATATTTTTTCTTCATATTACTTTCCTCATTGAAATTATCCTCACCTATTTTAGCATACCCTCATCAGCGAAGCGGTCGTTCCGCTTCTAAGCGACTTGTCTGGCTATGGTATGGTGCGTCCGCTAAAATGAAATTATCCACGAATTAAGGCGTCGATGTTATATTTCTTCAGACGGTTTTTTATATTCTCGAAATCAAGCGTCTTCCCCAACGCCTCATCACGGACTTTCGGGTCGAAAACGGTATCGGGACGGAACGGTTGGAGATAATAGTGCTTCGTCCCGCGAATCCACTGCCCAATCGCATCGAAATCCTCTTCCGTATGGATGCCCGGCACCACGGTGGTGCGAAATTCATAGTCGAGTCCACTCTTTTTGATAGACTCCACGCTCTCTTTAATTTTCTCCATATCGACATCCACTCCCATGGCGAGGGCATATTTCCCTGGCGCATGCTTCACATCCATCGCGATATAATCAGCGAGTTTTTGTCGTAGAACTTCTCTCAGCACTTCCGGTTTCAAGCCATTCGTATCGAGCTTCACGAGAAATCCCATACTCTTCACGCGTTCGAGGAAAGGAATGAGATCCGGCTGGAGGGTCGGCTCGCCACCGGTCACGCACACACCATCGAGGAGTCCCCTCCTCTTTTTCAAGAAATCGAAAAATATTTTCTCATTTTCTTTGCCAATCGCTATCATCTCCGGAGTTGGTTTGATGAGATCAGGGTTGTGGCAGAACGAGCAACGGAAATTGCAACCAATGGTAAAAACCACCGTCGCCACTTTGCCCGGATAATCGATGAGCGTCAATTTCTGGAAACCACCTATAAGCATATGAATGCAATAACCAATCACCAATCCGCCAACTGGCGGACCAAGAAACAAAAAATAAAAACGATAAAGAATGGTTCCGTATTTTCTTCGAACGCCACCTGCATTCAAAAGGCGCGATCGCGTGAAATCCTTTGTACCAACAAGTGCACGAAGACTGTCTCTCTATCCTCCTTTCACTACACCTATTCGATAGTGCCGAATTGCAGGGGCGTTTCGGAGGAAATACGGAAGCATTCCTTAAAAACCTGGGGGGATACAAATCCCCGCTTTGCGCGGGGATTCGTGCCTCTCTTCTTACGCGGTGCAACCGGCATATTCGAGGCGATCCTTGAACTCCGCCTGCTTCCCCTTGTTCCACTGCTCCACCGGACGGATATATCCCACCACACGCGAATACACCTCAGACTTCTGGAAATTGCGAAGCGTCGAATCTACCTCGTGACAAGCGACACACTTCGCGAAATTCTTCCCCGCCGCCTGATACGGCATGTATTGCTCTCCCGAGAGGAGCACCCGACTGCAATCATGACATGCGATTTTGTTTTGCATACTTTTTTTCTTACTTGATTAGTGACTGAAAACTATGAGGGAACAGCGGTCGCACCGCTGAGACAGCGGAACGACCGTCTGTTTGCGATGCTATTTCTTTCTTTTCTTTCTGCTCTCTGCTTTTTGCTCCTTGCTCCCTGATTCGCCCGCCACTGTCGCCATCTCTTTGCCTGGCGGTGCGATACACTGAGGACAGGTATGATATTCACCCGCGATATACCCATGACTCGGACAGATGCTGAAGGTCGGCGTCAGAGTGAAGTAGGGTAAGGTATAATTCTCTGCAATTTTCCGAACGAGATTCTTCGTCGCTTCCACATCCCACAGC
>JBATLQ010000006.1:0-1992 GCA_049289395.1 Candidatus Moraniibacteriota bacterium
AGAGGCATTTCATTCAGCCATTTCGGCTTTACAGCAAAGTATTTCATACGGGGAAGAGATTTTTTACAACGGTCGCACCGCTCAAAAAGCGGAACGACCGCTCCCTCCTTGGTGACCACTCTCAGAATGCCTCAGTATAGACTGAAATAGAAGAAAAAAGCAACTCGATTTTTTATTTTTCTGGAAGGAAATCCTTATTCCGGCGTTTGCGATGATAGGTGATGGCGAATCGATGCGCTTCGGCATTCGCGAGGAGAATCTCCTTCGTATATCGCTGTATGATTCCGGCATCACCGATGATATGATCCGGCTTGTGCCGATCATTCTTCACGATACCGACGATCGGGATGATGAGTTTCTGCTCGGCGAGAATCCGTTCAGCAACCCCATACTGGAGGAGTGCACCATCGACGGCGAGAATGTCTGGGAGTGGCCACTCAGGATGCGAGAGACGCCGGCGGAGAATTTCTTCCAATGCCGATAAATCATTACCCTGGTATTCTTTGCGCAGACGAAATTTCCGATACGCATTTTTCTCGACGATACTATTTTCGACGACCGTCATCACGCCGACGGCAGAACCGCCTGCGAGGTGAGCGACATCATACGCCTCGATTCGAATCGTTTTCGTCCCCTGCTCATTGTTCATTGTTCCCTGTTCCTTGATGAGTGCCACATCCTCTATATGCTGGAGCGCGAACAGTGTCTTCTTCACCTCATTCGCTTTCTCGAATTCCAATTTCTTCGCCCATGCCCGCATCTCCCGTTCAAGTCGTCTCAGAATCATTCCTTTTTTCCCCTCGAAAAACTGTACGATATTTCTTATAATCGCAGCATACTCACGGTGCGTTATTTCTCCCGTACACACACCCGGACACAGTCCGATCTGCCGATTGAAACACGGTTTCCCCTGCCCGAGAATAGCGGTCGTTCCGCCTGCGGTCCGCCAGCCGGCGGAGTCCGCTGTTCGGACCATTCCTTGTTTTTCGTTCGCTGGTCTACACACATCTCGAAAAGGAAAAATATGTCGGATGATTTTCAGTGCCGCGCGAAGTTGCAGACCATTTGGAAACGGTCCGAAGAGATGAAGGATTTTCCCTGGCGCTTTGCCCTCGGCAAGTTCGCGTCCCCGTATCGTGAGCACGCGCGGGAAATCCTCATCGGTGATGATGACGAAGTTGAAACTCTTGTTATCCTTCAGGTCGGTA
Organism: Candidatus Moraniibacteriota bacterium; assembly: GCA_049289395.1. Classification (GTDB taxonomy): domain Bacteria; phylum Patescibacteriota; class Minisyncoccia; order Moranbacterales; family UBA1568; genus CAYTED01. The sequence continues at coordinate 1,209 of JBATLQ010000006.1, forward strand.
TTGTAAGTCGGTGCATGCTCCTTGATGCGTTCTGATTCGAGGAGGAGCGCTTCGAGCACGGAATCGGTCGGTTGATACGCGACAGAGGTCGCCTTCGAGAGCATAGTCGCTATCTTCGGTCCACGCGTTACATGGATATCGGTCGAATAATAACTCCGAACCCGATCCCGAAGCGAGGTCGCCTTGCCGATATAGAGAATTTCCTTTTCAGGAGACAGGAAGAAATACACTCCCGGGGTATCCGGAAGATCACTCATGTGCTCTCTCTTCAAAATTTTCTCCCAATGCTTGTACATTTGACTTTATTCGTAAAGTGTAGTATAATAGAAGATAGGCAATTTAACAAGGAGTCTGCTGTGGCTAAAAAACCGAAGGATTTCGCAGAAGAAATCACGCAAGAAGTCATCAGGATTTTTGCAAATCGTAAGTACCCCGAACACTTCAGGGTTATCTTTGCGGAAGTGGCTGGTAAGAAGAAGATCACATACGGCAGAGACAGGAAGCATTACAACAACTTCCTCGATACTTGCCAGAGGAGATTTTTCCATCGCCTGGATACGGACAGTGATGCCTGGAGGTCGTGGCCAAAGGAGGCACGGCGGTATCTCGGTATTCCGGAAGCGCCACCCCCTCAACCGAGGCCGGTAGTCCTCCGAAAACAAGAAGGACTCCCGTTCTGAAGAGCAACCTCACTCGACGACCTTCACTCGGTCGTTTTTTCTTTCCCAAAAACTCTATTTCCGTTTTCCCGGAAAATACCCTATCATAGAGGGAGAGAAAATAC
>JBATLQ010000007.1:0-20733 GCA_049289395.1 Candidatus Moraniibacteriota bacterium
CATCGGTGCGTGGAATGCACTCCTCAAAACCCTCGAGGAACCACCAGCCCATGTCATCTTCATCTTCGCGACGACCAATCCACGGAAGGTTCCCGATACCATCATCTCCCGCTGTCAACGATTCGACCTCGGGCGATTCTCCGTCTCTGCCATCGCCGAGAAACTCGGGAAAATCGCGAAAGAAGAAAAGATTGCCATCGACGAAGAAGCACTCCTCCTCATCGCCTCCGCCGCCGAGGGGGGCATGCGTGATGCCGAATCCCTCTTCAATCAGGTCGCGACTCTCTCGGGGAAAAAATCCATCACTTCCACTGATGTCACCCTTCTCCTCGGACTCACCGGTCGCGATGTCGTCCTCTCATTTTTTCAGACACTCACGGCAGAGGGACTCCTCCCCTCGCTCCTCTTCGTCCGCACGCTGACCGAAAAGGGCGTGAACATTTCTGACTTCCTCGATACGACGCTCGATATCCTCCGGCTCCTCCTCCTCGTCCGCGCGAGTGTAGAGGAGAAAAATCCCGCATTCGGTATTCTCACGCAGGAAGAGCGAGTGTCACTCTTCACCCTCGGCACGACACTCTCCCTCGAGAAGATCATCACTCTCATCGAAGTCTTCCAGATCGCGGCGCGCGATGCGAAAAATACTTCCCTCCCCGAGCTCGCCCTCGAAATCGCCATTGCGAAATCCGTCGATACCTCTCTCGATACATCTCTCGATACATCCACGAAGCGACCCGTCGCGACGAAGGATGCGCCCCCCACCCCGCCGAGAACTCCGGAAACTCCCCCAGCAAGAACCGCTCCGCCTGCACAAGAGTCACCGAAACCACCGACAAATATCCCCATCATCACACCGACTGTCACTTCATCACGGACAAAAAATGATGAAACGCCATTCCTCCCACTCGACACCATCCGGACGAAGTGGCAGAATATCCTCCGCGAAGCCCTCCGACTGAATGCCTCGCTCGCTCTCGGACTCACGAATTGCTACGCCTCTCATGTCTCGGGAAATCGCATCACGCTCACCGTCTCCTTCGCCTTTCATCGCGATCAGCTCATGAAACCGGAGAATCGTTTGACGCTTGAGAAAGCCTTTGATACCATACTCGGGTCAGTTCCAGAGATAATCGTCATCACCGCTGGGAGTGAAAAACCAGTCGAAGCGAAAGCGGTCAATGAAAAGACCGAGCCACTCCTCAGTAAAGCCATGGAAATGCTCGGCGGCACGCTCGTGACGGACAACAATTGACAGTTAATGAGCAGTTAACAAATAACAGCTATTCGTAATTCTGCTTACTGTTATATGTTGTCTGTTATCTGAAACTGGGGAGTAGCCAAGTGGTAAGGCAGGGCCCTTTGAAGGCTCCATTCCGAAGGTTCGATCCCTTCCTCCCCAACATTCGTAAAAAAGAGAGTGGACAACTATATGCCCAAAGATAACGAGACTTTAGAGAAAATCCTGAGGATTCCAGACGAAGACCCAATTGAACAATTAGGACCTATTAAATTTCTGGACTCATACTTGATAACAGCCACCATAGCCTTGCTCCCAACGGTTGTCTTTGTGATGAATGGCTACACTGCTTCCGGAAAAATTGAATTATTAGCACTAATTCTGGCAATTATATCACTTGTACTCTCTTTCTTTTTTCTAGTTTGGAATAATTTCAGAATGAATAAACGGATTGAAAAATATAAAAAAGGGAGCGAATCATTATACAAGAAGTATGAATATAAGTACCTAAATCTCACCAATAACATCCTTAAGCCATTAGTTAAATTTATTGCAAAGGAAAGGCTCAGTAAGGATAACTATTCCAATGATAGTCAAGATCAAATTATAGAAAAATTAACCCAATCAATTGAAAAGAGTGACATCCAAAAAACAATGCTTGATGTAATGATAACGATGCATCAAGGCTACATGCGTGAGCAGGCAGACTTACTGCATAGCTCTTTCCTAGAGCCCCTTGGCAATGAATCGGATATTTTGGTTTTTTTTGATAAAACCAGCTTCTCATTGCGTTATTATACCTTTGTATTGGGAATTAGCTCATTCTTTTCTGCTGTCATAATTCATATTTTAACCACTAGCTCTCACTAAATAGACCACGATTCTTCCCATAACTCCGACTGAAAAAACTATGGAGCAAAAAACGACTGAGGCGCTCAAGTGGATCGTCAAAATACTCAATGACAACCGGATACACTACCGCATAGGTGGCGGATTGGCCGTCGCTCTATATGGGTCGACTCGACCGATAAAAGACATCGACATCTCACTCTCCGGAAAATATTTCCCCGTCATCGTTCCAATTGTCCAGCAATTCATCATTGCCGGACCACAACATTATCTCAATGAAAAATGGGATTGCGCGACTCTCTCCCTGAATTATCATGAGCAAGACATCGACCTCACTGATGTCGATACATTACTCATGAAAAATCATGAGGAAACAGAGTGGATTAAGAATGAGATAGTGTATGACAAGTATCCTACAATCACTAAAAAAATTGAGGGGATGTCTGTCACGCTCATGCATCCAAAAGTATTGTTAGAATACAAACAACATCTTTCCGGCGAACACCAGGAATCTGATCAAAAATTTTTAGAACAATATATTAGGAAGTCTTTAATAAAAGCTCCGATTTCATCCCTAGCAAATTAATTTCAACTCTATGAATTTCGAAACCTCGATACCAGCCCCAGAGAAAGAACCGAGATTTCTGACACTGGAAGAAATAAAAGCGAGGATTGAAAAATTGTGCGGTCAAGAAAATCCGGAAACAGTCAGGACGCTCGAGGATGAAAAAGGTGTCTATCTTCATGAAGTCGTTACCATAGATGAGAAAGGAGATGCCTCCCTTTTCTCATACAGACGATCTGGCAACTTTCAAGAAACAAAATCTGCTCATACGGTCATCGATGCAGCATACTTTATCGGTCCACTCGCAGATGGTATGTGTGTCGGAGGCGACACCCTCTCCGATTACGATGAAAATTCAGGGATATGGACTGATGCTAAATAGGTTCTTACATCGTCCCAGAGCCTCAGCAAAAAAAATTATGATTGAAGACATCATCACCGCCGCCGAAAAGGGTGGCGCCGTTGTGAAAAAATACTTCGGTATGATATTGGAATTGGAGATAAAAAGCTCCGCTTCTGATTTCCGCACTCAAGCTGACCTCGAATCAGAGCAAATAGTACTTTCCATTCTTTCCGAGAAGTTCCCAGACTACAACATCCGCTCAGAAGAAACCGGATTCATCGAGCGAAAATCAGAATATACTTTTGTAGTCGATCCGCTTGATGGAACCAACAACTTCGTTCTAGGAATCCCGAACTTCTCCGTAAGCATCGGTCTATTCAAGGGAGATGAGTGCATTGCCGGAGTCATACATGCTCCATTCCTGAATCAGACATATCTCGCTGAGCAAGGAAAAGGAGCATTTTGCAACGAAAAAAAGATTTCCGTAAGCAAAGAAACTCTTCTGAAAAATTCAACAATAGCATACACTCGGGGATATGCGAGCTCACTACAATTTGAGATAGATCTTCTAGAAAAATTGGGCACGGTCAATACAGGACGATACAAGAGATACCTGACAAACTGGTCTCCAGCATTTGATTATTGTCTCTTGGCCTCAGGGAAAATAGAATCGATCATCAATGATGATAACGAACTTTACGACTACGCCGCTGGGAAGATAATCGCGAGAGAGGCAGGAGCAATCATTACTGATTTTTCCGGGATGCATCAAAACGATAAGAAAACATCACGATTTATGGCTTCGAATAGCCAAGAAGTGCACGATGCAATCCTACGATCTCTACCGAGGTAACGCTTTATGTTGAGCCAAATAGACTCCAACCTGCCAAAGGCAGGCAAGCTTCATCTCATATCCTCAGCAAATACTATGAAAAACGGAGAATTTCCAAAAGCAACCGATCCGAAGCAGTATGACTCCCCTGAAGCGCAGTGGCAATTGCGAGGAGCGGAAGATTCCCCTTCTCGTAGATATTTGCGAGAGTCTTTAGATTCATTTGTCGAAATTGAGGCAATAAAGGATAAGAGGGTGATAGATATAGGATCGGGAACAGGTCATCTGTTCAACTGGCTGAAAGAGAAAGGGGCGAGGGATATCCAGGGCATTGACCCATCGGAGGAAAATATAAAAACAAGCACGGAGAAATACCCATGGGCGATTTCACACTTATCGACGCTTGGAGAATTTTCCGAAACAACGACAGAAAAGTTCGATACGGCTTTTGCGGTGATGGTCATCGAGCACATGGAAGATTTGGGAGGTGCTTTTCAGGAAATCAATCAGCTTCTTGTAGAGAATGGGAAACTTATTCTCGTGATGGGAGATAAAGATGATGAGCTGTCATCTGAGACCGGCCGAGGAAAGCATATCGTTATGGCTGAAATCATCCGTCAGTTGCCTGATGGTGCCATAGAAGTGAAGATCGAACGAAGCCTCGGCGGTGGTGTCACGAGTACTATTTTCGATATTCTGAGATCGGTTGAATTGGTTCGAGAATCAGCGGATAAGGCTGGCTTTGACTTGATTGCGGAGAAACCTATTATGAATAAGGTGGCGTCAAGAAGTGAAAAGCCCATGTGTCATATGCTTGCGTTTATCAAGCGTCCGGTCCGAAAATAATAACGCCGTTCAAAGTCTTAACAATAATTTATTCTATGTCTCTTCGCATCACCTATTTCGTTCACGGAACGACCACTGATAACGAACAGCATATCTCATCCGGCTGGAAAGATGTCGCTCTTTCCGAGCTTGGAGTGAAGCAATCGATTGAACTTCGGGAACAGACGAAGGGAAAGAAATTTGATGTTATCTTTTGTTCCGATCTCAAACGCGCCCATGATTCCGCGAAACTCGCCTGGGAAGGTATGTATGAGATCATCCCTGACACACGACTCCGCGAGTGCAATTACGGGGAGCTGAATGGCGCGCCATCAGCAATCGTCGAACCGATGCAAGAGAAAGAGTGTATCGCGAAACCATTTCCTCGTGGCGAGAGCTATGAGAATGTCAAGGAGAGAGTATCCGATTTTCTCACATTTCTCAAAAAAGAATACGAAGGAAAAAACATCGCTATCGTTGCCCATAAAGCACCGCAACTCGCACTCGATGTTTTGATACAGCACAAAACCTGGGAACAGGCTCTCTCTGAGGACTGGAGGAAAACAAAATCCTGGAAACCAGGTTGGGAATACACCCTCGGATAGGACAGTCACTCTAGATGCCAAAGTCTATGGGTATGGACAGAATCGATGAAAAGGTGTATAATATAAGGTCGTGATGAAAACGACAGGAGCAGTTATTTTTCAACCAGCCAATCCCTCAAATGGGCAATGGAGGCTTTTATGCAAGCGAACAACCAAGATCGAATCACATTCTTCGGGGCTCCGAGGATCGAACTCAAACTGTTTCATGCCGGTGCCGGAGAACTCACGCTCTACTGTGATGTTGAGCATTGCACGAAGAAGTACAAGCAACTTCCCATCCTCAAACTCTCGATGAGTGCGGACTACGGCGAAGTTGATGTCAACGATAAATACACGGCTTTTCTCCCGTACCTCAAAGCCAGTCCGAACTGCCGTGGGTTCATCGATTACCACCTGCAGCAGTGTGTCCTCGTGGGGCGGGAACAGTTGTTCCGCAAGGGACTCGATGAATATCTCAAAGCCCTCCGCACATACGACGATGTGAAAGGGATGATGCGCCAAGCAAAAACATGCGTCTCGCATTGGAGCCGTCCCGATGATTACGCCGAAACGGAACGGAGGGCAAGGACAATCCTCGCGGCATTTGGGAGAACCCCCGAATTCGATATTCAAGTTGAATTCCGGGATCGCTGAAGATTCCGACCTGTGCTCCCGGGGCGCGTCTGGCTAAAAACCTACGCGCTCTGTTTTTTTATATATTTACTGCCCCTTCCCCTTTCCAGGCAATTTTGAGAGAATGGAAGGGCGGGAATAAACTAGATCTCCTATGTATCTCGATATCGCGATAGGACTCATCGTGGGGCTCGTTGCGTCCATTTTTACCGGAGAAACTGACTATAAGCTCGTCTCTTTCGGTGTTATCGCCGCGCTCGCGCCGGATCTCGATTTCCTCATCTACCTCTTCTATCAGAAGGGCAAGATCAACCAATACGACTACGAACACAGGGATCTCCTCCATAAACCGCTGTACTTTTCTGTCGGTATCGCGCTCCTTCTCTTTCTCTTCAATCCTCGCTATGCCGGGGTCTGGCTCCTCGGAACGCTGTGGCATTTCATTCACGATACTTTTGATGGAGGCTGGGGCATACGGTGGCTCCATCCATTCTCGTACGGATACTATACCCTCGTCCCCCACAGTCCGAAACAATTTATCCGTGACAAAAACGAACAGCACGCGCTCGCGACCGAACACGGGGATCCCGACTGGCTGAGAGATGGGTATCTTCGTTTCAGTAAACGACTCCTCTTCGAATGGTCGGTACTCTCCATCGCCATCGTCAGTATCGTGCTTTGGTTCTGAATTTGATGACCAAATAAATTCCATGAGCACCCACACACCCTCGCCCCTCTTACGAAGAAAACAGACCATTATTTTCGATTTCGATGGAACGCTCGCGAATATCGAACTAGTATTTCTCACCATATTTAATCGTCTCGCACCCGAGTTCGGCTATGCACCGATCCGCCCCAAAGAAATCCCCGGCATAAAAAAACTCTCCCTCACCGCTTTCCTATGGAAGCGTCTCGGACTGCGCCTATTGTTTCTCCCGCAGATACTCCGACGCGGTCGAGAAGAGTACCATCAGCTCGCTCCTACAATCACTCTCTTTCCCGGGATACAGGATCTTCTCAGGGCACTCCGATCACATGGGTATCATATCGGCATCGTGTCTTCGAGTCGAAGCGACACTATCACGAACATCCTCACGAAATTCGATATCCCGATGGACTTTATATATCACAGTGGACTCTTCAATAAATCGAAAACGCTTGCGGAAGTTATGAGAATACAGCACCTCTCCCAGGAAACATGCCTCTATGTCGGCGATGAGGTACGCGATGTCAAAGCCTGTCGGAAAATCGATCTCGACATCATCGCCGTCACCTGGGGGCTTAACGATGCCACGACACTGAAAGCGACTGGTGCCCCGACCGTCGATACTCCGAGCGAACTCCTCGATATACTCATCGCTTCGTATCCAGCAGAGTAAGCGAGGTTTCACCGGACGCCGAAATACGCTATACTGAAAGAAATATTTTCACCACAACACTATGGATCCGGAACTCTCAAATCGTCTCGCGGTGCAAGACCAAAAGCTCGATGCTATTTACATATCCGTCGAGAAGACGCGCAAATATTTTCAGTGGACGCTCATCGCGACCATCGTGATGTTCGTGTTGCCACTCATCGGCATCGCCGCCATACTCCCCTGGTTCGTGAATACCATGATGTCGGCGTATTCGATATAAAAATACCATGGACTTCTTCATCATCTTCATCAACACGCTCGGGATGACACTCGGCGTCGGTTCATCCACCTACGCCATCACCTTTTTCCACCAGTCCATCGCGGACGGTGTCATAGACGATACCGAGAAACGATTTCTCCACACCGTCTACTTCCTTCTCCGTGCGGGGATGATACTCCTCTTCCTGAGTTATGTCGCGCAGGGCTACCAGATATGGAATGGCATGCCTATACCGGTCGGTACCGATACGCTCGCGGTGCAGGCGACCTTCCTCGCTATTATCTTCGCGAATGCTGTCCTCATGGAGCGGAGGCTTATCGCCATGTGGCTGGGACCCGCCATCGCTGGTGCTTCCTGGTACAGTATTTTCTTCGCCTCCGTCCTCGACATGTATCATTTCTCCTACTCGACCCTCATCAGCTGGTATTGCATCCTCATCATCGTCTTCATCCTCTTCCTCCACATTCTCCGCGAGCTCATCGTAAAGAAATAGCTTCCCGAGTCACTCGATACCCATCAATGCCTTTTTCCTATGCCTGATAATCCAATCTTCTACCTCGGAAAGAAAACCTGGCAATTCTCGAAAGGCAACCGCCCTCAGGTCGTCCTGTTTATCGTGCTGTTCATCTGTGCAAATGTCATCGCCCTGCTCGAACCACTCATCGTCGCGAAGATTCTGAATACCATTCAAGAGCAAGGCATCACAAAAGAAAATTTCCATTCTTTTCTCTTCCTCCTCTCGCTCTTCATCATACAGACTATCGCCTTCTGGATGTTCCATGGACCGGCGCGCGTCATCGAGACGAAAAATGCCTTTCTCGTTCGCGCGAACTACAAACAATACCTCCTGAGTGGCACCTTCGCACTCCCGATGTCGTGGCATACGGATCACCATTCCGGCGACACCATCGACAAAATCGAAAAGGGATCCCGTGCGCTCTTCGATTTTTCCGAAAACGGATTTCAAATCATCCAAGCAGGGATACGCTTCATCGGCTCTATCGTCGCACTTGCCCTCTTCAGCTGGAATACCATCTTCGTCATTCTCTTCACTAGCATCATCGCGATCCGCATCATCATGCGATTCGACCGCGCCATCATCCCGAAGTACCGCGAACTCAGTGGTTTCGAAAACAAGATCTCCGCGAAGATCTATGATGGCATCAGCAATATATCGACCGTCATCATCCTCCGCGTCGAGTCCCTGCTCGAAACAGACATCGCACAAAGCATCCTCCGTCCATTTGAGCTCTTCGTCCGTACCACCAAACTCAATGAATGGAAATGGTTCATGGCGAGTATAGCGAGTAGCACCACCTCATTTTTCGTCCTCGCACTCTTCGCCATCCTCTCGATACAGAGTGGCGAAGTCATACTCATCGGCACCATGTATGCGCTGTACAGCTACACGCAACGCATCAACGATATCTTCTACACCTTCGCCTACCTCTACAGCGATACTGTCCGCTGGCGCACCCAACTCGAAAATTCCGAGGAGATATCGAAGCATTTCAAGAAACAACATGGGAGCAAACAACACGAACATCACCATTGGCACACCTGTTCCATCGCGGGAATCCATTTCTCCTACCACGGGAAAAAATCCGAAGATTTGCACCTGGATAATGTCTCCATGACTATCCTTCGTGGCGAAAAAATAGCCGTCATCGGTGAGAGTGGAAGTGGGAAAACAACATTCCTCAAGATCCTCCGCGGTCTCTATGCACCGAGAGCGGTCAGCGTATCACTCGACGGGCACCGCCTCTCGAAAGGATTTCAATCCATGCAAGACGACATCGCTCTCATCCCTCAAGATCCAGAGATTTTCGCGACGACCATCCGGGAGAATATCACCATGGGCATCGACCACAGCGACGAAGACATCATGCGATACGCCGACATCGCACGATTCACAGCCGTCATCAAAAGGCTTCCGAACGGACTCGATTCGTCTATCGTTGAAAAAGGCGTGAACCTCTCTGGTGGCGAGAAGCAACGCCTCGCCCTCGCCCGTGGGCTCATGGCATCGGAAGACAAATCCATCATTCTCCTCGACGAATCGACGAGCAGTGTCGATACCCACAATGAAACCGCGATTTACGAAACTATCTTCTCGACTTACGAGGACAAGACCATCATCGCCTCGATCCATCGGCTCCATCTCCTCCGGATGTTCGACACGATTCATCTCTTCGATCACGGTCAGATCATCGCAACGGGGAATTTCGACGAACTCCTCACTCTCTCTCCCCTCTTCGCCGAAATGTGGGCGAAGTATTCCAAAACACGAAAGAAATAGGAATCATACTGTGACACTCTCACCCGCGACGAAGCCGGTCGTCCAGCAGAGTTGGAGGCTATAGCCACCCGAAGGCCGGTCGATATCAAGGATATCTCCGACGAGGAAAAGGTTCGAATAGAGTCTCGATCGCATGGTACTGAAATCGACTTCAGTGAGCGAGACACCCCCACTCGTCACAATCGCATTCTCCGGTCCGAGGAGTCCTGCTACCTGTAAACGAAAATCTTTCAGGAGTTTTCCGAGCACGAGGCGTTCTTCCTTGGTGATACTATTCACTTCCTTTTCCGAATCAATATTCGCGAGTCGTAACAATACCGGCACGAGGTGTGGCACCGCTATTTCCCGGAGAACATTCTTTATCTGCTTATTTAAATTCTCAGAAAACACTGATTGTATTTTTGTATCCATCGCCTTCGCATCGAGTATCGGAAAAAAGTCTACGGATACTTCCGTTTCGCCGTACTTGAGCGATTCACCAATATCCTTGCTCATATTGAGGACGAGCGGACCACTCAGGCCGACATGGGTGAAAAGGAGTTTCCCCCGATTGCTCCCCTGCTTTTTTCCATTCTGAAATATCGAGAGTTTCGCATCTTCGAAGCTGATACCGGAGAGTTCCTTAATCCATATCTCTTTCACCCGTATCGGCACGAGCGACGGATCCGGAGGAATGATAGTGTGTCCGATTGCTTTCAGCCAACGAAATCCATCCCCCGTCGAACCTGTTTCCGGATGAGACTTCCCTCCTGTCGCGAGGATGTATCGCTTCCCTACGATGAGATCTCCGTCTGCCAGTGTGATACCTGATATCAATCCATCATGTACCTCAATCGATACCACGACGCTCTCTGGGCGAACCACGACACCACCCTCCATCATATATTCTTCCAACACCTCGAATACCGATTGGGAACGATCACTCTCAGGGAACACGCGATTCCCCGGTTCCACCTTGGTCGGCATATTTCGGTCATGAAAAAATCGGAGCGTCTCTTCGACGCCGAATTTCGAAAATGGCGAATAAAGAAATTTCGCCGCCACTCCATACTTTTTCAAGAGCACTTGCGGATCGAAAGTGGCATTGGTGAGATTACAGCGCCCTCCCCCACTGATGAGGAGTTTCACACCGAGGCGTGCATTTTTTTCCAACAGAACGACACTCGCGCCACATTCTGCCGCCCGTCCCGCCGCCATCATCCCTGCCGGTCCGCCACCAATCACGATGACATCGAATATATTTTCCATACCTCTATTACAACTCTTAGAATTCTCTTGAAACAATTTTCAAAAACCGCGCTAGCTGTTTCAGATAGCAGGTTGTGAAAATTCGTTTCAAGAGAATTCTACAGCGAATAATAATTTTCAATAATTCGCTGATTTTTATAAGCTCCCCAGGTCGAGCACCTCGTCGATACGAATCTGTGCGACGAAATCCGGCACATGCGAAACGAGAATCATCGCTCCGGTATATTCATCGAGCGCCTTCGCGATGACCGGGATATGACGAAAATTGATATGATTGGTCGGTTCGTCGAGGATAAGCAGATTCGGCTTCTGGAGGACGAGGCGCGCGAAGAGGAGGAGCCCCTTCTGCCCCTCAGAGAAACTCGAAACATTATTGCGAAGCAGTTCCGCCGAAATGAGGAATCGTCCGGCCGTTCGATAGACATCTTCATCGGTGCCACCTTCCATCACATCAGAGAGTGCGGCAAATCCGCTCCGATCGAAATCGAGCGTGGAGAAATCCTGCCGATAGTATCCCACTCTTGCATCTGGAGAGACTTCCACCCGCTCCGTATTCTCAGATGCCAAGTCCTGGAGAAATGTACTCTTCCCGATACCATTCGGTCCGGCGATGAGGAGGTGTGTGTTTTTCTTCAGAGTCAGATTCACCGGCTTTACTTCTGCTACATGATTCTTCACCACCGAGACGGTTTTTATCTTCACGATATTGCCCGGCATTTCCGGCGCGGTAATCGTGAAACTTCCGAGTGTTTTATCCTCCTGCCGAATATCTACTTTGTTCTCTTCTAATTCCTCTGCGAGCGTACGCATACGCTTTGCCACCGCGCGAAGCTTGCCACCCTTATTTGCGAAGACACCCGCCTGCTCCTTCTTCTCCTTGATCGTCCGTTCCAGACGGACATTTTCCCGCTGTTCCTTCTCGATCCGAGCGGCGATTTCCGCCACTACATCGTAATAGTCCCCCGAGTATTGCTCGATCGTGTGTGTAAACACATCGAGGTAGAGGACTCCATGAGTAAAGGCATTGAGGAAATCCGCATCGTGCGAAATCACGATACAAGTTTTCTCATAGGAAATGAGAAAAGCCGTCAGGTGTTCGATTCCTGCGGTATCGAGGTTATTCGTCGGCTCATCGAGCAGGAGAATATCCGGATTCTGAATGAGTGCCGATGCGAGGAGGAGGCGCGCCTGTTGTCCTCCCGAGAACGATCCGATCTTCTTCTCCATCGGCGCATGCATATTCACCACTTCGAGAATATCTTTCACCGCGGGGGCGAGCTCCCATTCCTTCCCGGTGAAAACCTTGGCGAAAAATTCCTCCACCGTGAGATCGAGATCTTCTCTCGGAATCGTCTGCTTCGCGATGGCAACCGTCGCCTCCCGATCGATGACCACTTTCCCCATCTGCGGTTTCATTTCTCCGGTAATCAACTTGAAGAGCGAACTCTTGCCCGCACCATTTTGTCCCATGAGGGTGAATTTCATCCCTGCGCGCACCGAAAAACTCACCTCATCGAGGATGGGCTTCTGATGTCCGTATTCGAAGGACACTTTCTCGAACCGCATGACGACATTATCCTTTGCCATAATTGTCTATGAGTGAAGCGAGTAGCTACAATTATGAGCATCCCTGCTTCAATTTTTATTCAAATCTTTACAAAGACTCACACGGAGCTGAAGGCGTTTCCGCGCTCATAGCCCGCTCCTCACTCCAGCCCTCTTCGAAATTGGGTCGGGAAGCCATTCCTGTGAAACAAAAAAACCGACTCATTCGGTCGCAGAAGCATTCTACCATATCTCGCATTTTTCGCAAATACTCACCCGATTCTTGACAACCCAACAATTTCCCATTTACAATAGGTTTTCAGTTCTTTTTTTGGAGGAGAGCATATGATTTGGGATGTACGCACAGGACAATTGATAACGGTTGATAGCCCGGTAAATCCAAGTCTCGTAGGTCTGCAAGGGTTCATCATGAGAGTCCGACGGAAATTCTCGCTATCATTAGCTGATGGCCCCATTGAAGTCTGGTTTCCAGAATACATCTGCGATCATATCTTCAGTTTCGGGAGAAGCGAAGGCGTGACCATGAGTTTCCTTCCGAGCGAGATCAAAATAGCCGAAGGTCTCACATGGAGAAGCGTACATAATTTCCTCCAATATCTTCAACACGACGGTCAAGAAATAGATCTCTGTAAGGTCTTCGCCGCCGAACTTCGAGCAGAACGCCATAGAATGAACGGCGACTCGCGAACAATTCGTCGATGAAATCATCCCCCGGGTCGCTCAGCAACAGAGCGCCCGGTATTTTTTACCTAAAAATCCTGCGCGCAAGAAATATACGACTCCGTATGCGATGAATGACTTGCGCATCTGGAAGCGATAGTTACAGATCATTCCCCGAATAGGAGAGGTTGAAGCTCTTGTTAATGAGGGGGAAATCAGGAACGACATCGTTGCCGAGGATATACGGGAAAATCTGCCAATTGAGAAATGATGGGTCGCGCACCTTCACGCGAGTAATCCGTCCCATCGCATCGCTCATGAGGCAGTAGACGATATCTCCTCGCCACCCTTCGGTCATACCAATGGCGATACTGTTTTGACGAAATAATTGCTTCGCTCCGATGAGGTCATCTGATTCGCCAGGAAGCAGTGCGAGTACCTGATTCAAAATACGAAATGAGGATCGGAGTTCCTTGATACGCACAAACAATCGCGCATACACATCCCCCGTCGTCTCCGTCGGCACGGCGAACTGCACAGATTCGTATGCGGCATACGGGAAATCAATGCGGGCATCGATTTCAATACCGAGCGCACGGAGTGGTACACCGGTCACACCATGGTCGAGCGCAATCTCCCTATCCAGCGTGCCTGTCCGCTTCAGCCGATTGAGAAGCGAGTCGCTCTCCATGGATGCCGACACCACTTCTTCGAAATCCTGTTCGATTAATTCCAAATCATCCGCAAGCGCATCCACCATTTCCGTCGATATATCCCTCCCAATTCCACCGAATACCACCATCCCCCGCATATACCGATTGCCAGAAATTTTCTCATTCCACTGCATGATCCGTTCACGAAGTCGCGTTCCCTGACTTCCACCGAAAGAAAATCCCGTATCGAGCATGATGAACGCCATGTCATTGAAATGATTCGCCATTCGCTCCAGTTCGGCACAGATCATACGGATATACTGAAACCTCTGCGGAACCGTCACCCCAGAGAGAGATTCTGCTCCCTGCACGAAAGCGAGCGCGTGTGCGACCGAACTATCCCCCGATACCCGCTCAGCGAGGCGTATCTGATCACCGATTGTTTTCGATTCGAACAATTTCTCGACACCCTTGTGAACATACCCGAGCTTCGCTTCGAAAGATAAAATCTCTTCACCAAGCACACTGAATCGGAAATATCCTGGCTCGATGATACCCGCATGCACCGGGCCCACGGGAATCTCATAGATCCCCTCCCCATCGACCGTCTGGAACGCGTATGGTGTCGCCGTCCTCCCAACTGGATGACTCGTACCATCGAAGTCCTTGCGCAATGGAAAGACACCATCCGGAAAATCATCATGCAGGTTAAGTTTGCGAAGGTCCGGATGTCCCTCGGGAATCAAGCCAAAAAATGTATGAATCTCCCGTTCATAACCAACCGCCTGATGAATAACCGTGGCGAGAGAGGGAAATTTCGGCACCGCAGGATCAATCGTGACATACGGCATGAGAAATAGATGCTCTTTCGGGATGCCGAAGCACACATGCACGCGAAATGAACCATGCGCACTCCGATCATCCGTCGCCACCATGGTGAGGAAACGCAATTCCTTCCCGGAGAACAATGTCTGACAAACTGATTTCCATTCATCAGAACGCACGCGAAAAGCAATCACATTCCCCTCTCCCTCGGGAACATATTGATCGAGACCGAATCGAATCATCATCTCTTGTATCGTAGCCATACCAATATCATTATGCTGTCCGCCTATTTATTATTGAGCAGTATCGTCGCCTGATCGAGAACCGCGCGAAGTGGCGCCGGCAACGCTACGCTGAGGATTACGAATGCCACCGAGAGGAGGATAATCGCCGAGAGCATCCAATCATTTGATTCACCAGCAACAATCCCTTCCGCCGGCTTTCCGAAACACATCACGGATATGTGACGGAAGAATCCGAAGAATACGATGGCTAAGAGGAAAAAAAGTGCGGATACGAGATACGGATGCGCCGAAAATCCCGCCGAGAGGAGAAGCATTTTACTCATGAACATTCCAAATGGTGGCAATCCCGAAAGTGCGATAAAGGCACCGAAAAAAAGAGTACCCGTCACCGGAAGCGTCCGGAACACCCCCTGTACATTTCGTATCTTCGTCGAACCATACTTCACCAATATGTTTCCCGCAGAGAGGAAGAGAAGTGATTTCAAGAGTGCGTGATACAACATCTGGAGGAGCGCTGCAAATGTTCCGATACCGCCGAAAGCAAACCCCAAGGCGATGAGCCCCATGTTGTCGATACTCGAATACGCGAGCAGACGCTTGTAATTTTTCTGAACGAACATAATGAACGCGGAGAGCGCCACCGAGAAAAATCCGAAGAAGAGGAAAATATGCATCACGAAATCCCCCGCTCCCGTCGCTTTCACAATCGATGAGAAACGCAGTATGGCGAGCAGTGCGACATTGAGGAGCACTCCCGACATGAGAGCGGAGATCGGTGCCGGTGTCTTGCTATGCCCGTCCGGGAGCCAAGTATGCATCGGTACGAAACCGACCTTCGTCCCATACCCGACGAAAATACATACGAAGGCGATCTGAGCGGCAATTGGTGACAGTCCCGCTCCCGCCGCAAGTCGGAGGTGTTCCCAATCGAAACCCGTCACTCCACCCTCCGGAAGCGAGAAAAACAGCATCACTCCGAGGAGCCCGAGGAGAAGTCCAAGCGAATTCAGCATGAGATATTTCCATGCGGCCTCTGTCGACGCCGGCTGGTGATAGAAACTGATGAGGAATACCGTGGAGAGCGTCGTCATCTCGATGGCGATCCACATGAGGATCGGATAATTCGCCGAAACCGCGAGGAGCATCGCGAAGAGAAAGAAACTAAACAAAATATAATACTGTCTGACCCGCCGGAGTCCGATAATTTCCTTCCGTACTTCCTCGCGCAAATACCCGATCGAATGAATCACCGCGGCGAGACCGATACCAGAAACAAGGATGAGGAACCACGCGCCGATGGCATCGATACGAAGAAACGAAGTAAATGAGACGCTCTCACCCTTTGCGACCGCACACACGATATCGATTGAGAGAAGGAATGAAGACAACTGGGCGGTGAGAGCAGACCCTTCAATCAAAGAGCGTTGTCGCGGTTCCAAAATGAGCGCGATAATCGCGGCAAGAAACGGTGCAATAATAAGAAAAGCGAGTATCATAGATTATTATCTAAATAAGTGAGATCCCTATGTATATCGGGACTGACATACAAGAGTGAGCGTTTTATTCCTCAATCAGTTTCTTTAACGGTATGGTCGAGAGCGTCCCGAATTGCGTATGAATCATGGATATGAAAACGAGGGCGACGACGATCCACAGGGCGATATCGAAGAGCATGCCGATTTCGAGACCGACCGGTTGTTTCGCACCGACGATAGTCGAGAGGAGTACGATGCTGTTTTCGAGACAGAGGATACCGACGATTTGTGTGAAAATACCGCGACGGTTAATCAGGAGGAAAATAGAAGTCAGCACCATGGACAAGTTGAGCGAGAACAGTCCGAGCAGATCTGGCGTCGAGACACCGATCGGGACGATGATCTTCGAATAGGAGAGGACGACGAGTGCTGTGATAGCAAGGAGCGTCTGTGGCGTGCTGAGGTAATTCGTCGCGGACATCTCTGCACCGGGAATCCTCCGCAACACACGGAAGAAGAATATTGGTGCGGCAATCACTTTCACAAACAGTGTGAGGAGTGCCATCCAGAGAAGTGACTTCTCACCAGAGGAAAATCCGAGAATGAGCAGTATCCCAATAAGAAAAAGTGACTGGATCATATACAGGCGCACGAGATTCGCATTGCGACGCGTGAGGTGCATGAGAATCGCGAGGAGAAATGCGAATCCATCGAGGAGAATGATACTGCTAGAGAATGTACTTTCCATAGAGTTAAATCGTAATAATACTCCCGAGTGCGATTATGCCGAGTACGAGCGAAGTAAACAGGAGGTCCGGCACGCGAAAAATCCGAAACTTCGCAATCAGCGATTCGAGCAGGGCTATCGCCAATACGAAGAGACCCGTCTTCACGACGAAAGCAAAGAGCGCGACACACCAGGTCCAGAATTGGAAATCATTCCCGATTCCCCATGGGAAGAAGAGGCTCCCGCCGAGCGCGATGAAAATAAGGAGCTTATTCGCCGACGCCCATTCCATGAGCGCGAGTCGTTTCCCAGAATACTCGAGGATCATCGCCTCGTGAATCATAGTAAGCTCGAGGTGTGTCGATGGATTGTCCACGGGGAAACGCGAATTCTCTGCGAGGAGAGCGATGAAGAAGGCAACAAAAGCGATAAATACCGGGAGGAGCTGTGCCAATGGAATATGTGAGAGCACCATGACCATATCCGTCACATTCGTCGTACCAGATACGAGTGATGGAGTAAGGAGAGAAAAGAGCAGTCCACCCTCGGCGAGAGCGGACACCATCATCTCGCGACTCGATCCGAATCCACCAAAGCCACTCCCCGTATCCATACCAGCGAGCGCCATGAAGAAAGTGGCGATGAGCAAGACATACACGATGGTCAAGAAATCCCCCAGGGGTGTGTAAGTCGTCATGAGAGAGAGAATCGGTATACCCGTTCCGACGAGCACCGTCACACCGAACACCAGAAACGGCGTAGCGCGAAAAATCCATGACGCATCTTCCGAGATAATCTCATCCTTGCGAAAGAGTTTCAGGATATCGAAATACGGCTGGAACACACTCGCCCCCTCCCGATTTTGGAGACGGGCTTTCATCTTCCGAATCATGCCGATAACGAGCGGCGAAAAAATCGGTATGAAGAGAACCTGGAGAAGAATCGCGATAATCTGAAAAAATGTCATAAGCGTTATGGTCGGGTCGCGACGATACAGAGAATGATAAGGGTGAGGAATATATAGAGGAGATAGGTATTGATATTACCCGTCTGGACTAACTTCGCCTTGTCACCGAGAAAGCCAAGTCCTCTCTGAACCGGTCGGTACAGATATGTCTCATACACATCTACTCGATCCGTCGTGACCGTACGGGATTTGATAAAATACCGGAGCGCATCATCATGATATTCGACATCGGTCTGTTTCGTCGGACGGAGGATTCCCTGGAAAATAGTCATGAGTGCCCGGGAAAAGCTCGATCCCGTTATCTCCGTGCGAGCATTCAGATTCTCCCCGCAGTCCCAAGTGCGCCCTCTCGAGACGGATCGCCCCCGAGTATACCACAGGACTCCCGCCGTGAGGAACAAGGTAACGACGCACAGGGCAATCGTCACCTGCTCGAGTGGGAGTACCGCAGAAAACATCTCCCGATTTCGTATCAATTCAAAGAAAGCAAAATGCAGTGAATCTCCATCTGCTGGTGCGATACTCCCCACCACACCGACGAGTCCGGCGATCACCGTCGTCGAGAAAACCCCGAGTACAATCGCGAGAAACGCGAGTGCCCCCATCGGTACAAGCATAATGAATGGAGACTCCTCTACTCGATGAACCGCATCGCTCCTCGGCCTTGCGAGAAATGTCACGCCGAAAACTTTCACGAAACATGCCACCGCGAGACCGCTCGTCACCGCGAGCGCCGCAATTGATCCGATGAAGACACTTTTGACCAAAATACTCGGTGATGAGACGCCGATGAAGAGCGATTGAAAGGTCATCCATTCACTCGCGAATCCACACAGTGGCGGAAGTGCGGAAATCGCCATCGACCCAATGAGGAAAAAGAAAGCGGTGAGTGGAAGTACCTTGATAAGCCCACCATACAGTTCCATATTCCGCGTTCTCATGGACGATACGACTGACCCGGCCGCGAGGAAGAGCAGCGACTTGAAAATCGCGTGATTCATCGTGTGGTAGAGTGCCGCCGCGAGACCGAAGAAAGCGAGTTCTTGTCTCCCATATCCGATCGCCACGACCGCACTCCCGATACCGAGGAGTATGATGCCGATATTTTCCACACTATGGTAGGCGAGGAGTCGCTTGATATCGTGTTCAGAAAGAGCATAGAGCACTCCGAACAACGCGGATACCGATGCGATCACGAGGATGATGAGTCCCCACTTCATCGGCGCACCCGGGAAGAAATCGAAAAAGAATCGAATGAGCATGAAGAGTGGAACCTTCAACATCACGCCTGACATGAGTGCGGAGACATGCGATGGTGCCGCTGGATGAGCCTCCGGAAGCCAGATATGAAGCGGTATAATCCCTGCTTTCGTTCCGAAGCCGAGGAGCGCGAGTCCGTATATCCATCCCAAAGTAACGGCATCGATGGACGAGAGTGATGCGCGCCACGCATCGAAATCAAATGATCCGGTCACATGCTGTGCGAGGAAAAAAGACAGGGTGATACATGCTGTCCCGACATGCGTCATAAGCAGATAGAGAAACCCAGCACGGACAGCACCTACACCATCTTGCTCGATTACCACGAGGAAATAGGACGCGAGCGACATCACTTCCCATGCGATGAGAAAGAAGAGCGCGTTATTCACCGCTGGCACGAGGAAAAGTCCCGCGAGAAAACAGGCATAGAAAAATCCGAAAAGTTCCGAACGATACTGTCCTCCCGATCGCGCGCGATACCCGATGCCATAGAGCGATGCAAACGAAGCCACCACACCGATAATCAACAAGAAGAATGCAGAGAGTCCATCGATATGAAAAGAAAATGTGAGGAACGGCAGACTCGACGGAAGTGACGCCTCCACGCCCGTCCCAGAGAGCAGGATACTCCCCGCGAAACACACGACGAGAAATGATGCGATCGTGGCGCTCCCCTGTGTCACGAGATCCGTCATCCGTTGATTCGCTATCCGGGACACGACGAAACCGGCGCATCCTCCGATGAGGAGGAGTCCTAATGCGAAGACAAAGGTATTGATTGTCGCAAATGATTCCATCATAATTCTTCTTCAATATCTTCCAAGATATGAAATAATGCCGAAATAATTTGCTTCGGCGATGGTGGATCCCCGGGGATTTCGAAATCAACAGGGATGACTTCAGAAAGGGAATTATGAATCGCGTACGAATCACGGAATACCCCTCCATGGATAGCGCCATCACCGACCGCCACCACGATTTTCGGTGTCGGCATCGCATCGAAAGTTCGCCGCACCGCCTCCGCCATATTGTGGGAAACCGGACCCGTCACCATGAGCATATCGGCATGCCGAGGGGACGCCGTGAATCGGATCCCGAAGCGTTCGATATCATAGTATCCATTCGAGAGCGCGACGAGCTCTTGCTCCTCAGCATTGGATGATCCTGCCGATACCACGCGAATCGAAAGCGAACCATCGAAGATCCGTGCTATTTTTTCCTCCAGCTTCTTCCCCTTCACCTCCACTACACCGGAGGTGAGCTCTTCGAGGGGAATGACGGTCTTTGGTGTCAGAGCAATTT
>JBATLQ010000008.1:0-15835 GCA_049289395.1 Candidatus Moraniibacteriota bacterium
ACATAGAAGACGGTGAGAAAACCGACGCCCACGGTGAAGATATTCATCGGAGCACTCGCCTCGAGGTATTTCGATCCGTAAAAAAGCCGGAGTATCTGGGTGGAGTACGCGATCATGAGGGTGACGAGTGGGAAGAGAATGAGGGTCATGAGGCGCAGGGACTTATTGACGAGGCTCTCGGTTTCCTCCGTATCGCGTTCTGCGGTCGTCTTTGAAATAGCGGGGAGGAGGATGATGGTGAGCGCGTAGAAGAGATAGTAGGGGATGCGACCGACCGTGATGGCAGCATTGTAGATACCGGTTTGGTAATCACTCTGGAGGAGGCTCTTCACGAAATAGAGGTCGAGGGTGAGGATGAATTCATAGAAGAGAAGGAATAGGGTGAGTGGCCATGCATAGGCGAGGATGGTTTTCCCTGAGAAGTTGATGATGGCTCCTTTTGCTTTTTTTACATGGGGGAAATAGCGATGCGTGATGACGATGTCGCAGATGAGGGCGATAGCGAAGACGAAGAGTGGTGCAGCGATATATCCCGAAACCGCACCTTTGACGCCGAAGAAGTAGGCGAAAGAGATGATGAAGATGACCCGTCCGACTGCGCGCATCGTCTTCAGGAATGCTTGGAGGCGAAAGAAATGGAGTCCCGTGAAATAGTAGAAATAAAATGAGGCGGCGGCGAATGCGGGGATGATGAGGGAGGAGAGTTGGAAGAGTGGGGTGAGCGTCGCATCATGGAGCGCCCAAGCGAGTATCGGTGAGGCGAAGAAAAAGACGACCGTAACACCGAGCATGAGGATGACTTGGAGACGAATGGCTTTGTATTTGATGCCCATGATCTTCTCTGGGGCACTTTCAAAAATTTCGGCGAGATATTTCGACATCGCGGTTGGTATGCCGTTTCCGATGAGGATGATGATCATGGTCGTCATGGTGACGATGATGCTGTAGCGCCCATAATCGGCCGGCCCGAGGATGCGCCCGACCGATGAGTGGATGATATAGCCGGCGATATTGAAGATGATTTCCGACATCGTGAGCCACACGAGGGCCGAGGAGAATTTTTTCATAGAGTGTTGATAATTTCTTGGAAAATAGTATCTTTGTCTCTATTGGCATCGACGGTGATCATGTGCCATTCGGATATTTTTTGATTGAACAATTTTTGTTTAGCGCGGAGGTAATTGATACCCTGCTCGGGCGCTCGTTCTCGTCGCATTATTTCATTCGGATCAGCATCGAAGTACAGCGCCATGCTTGGCGCAAATAACAGATAACAGATAACAGATAACAGGGGTGATTCTGTTTTCATGTTGATTGTTGATTGTTGATTGTTGACTGACTCGAGGTATTCGATGTTTACGATGGTGTCGAAAAAGTATCGATCGGAGAGGAGATAGTCGTAATGGGTAACTTGTAACCGGTGAATCAGGAAACGGAAACGGAGCATATCGATAATAAGGAATACCTTGCGTAACAATATACCGTACCATGATGCGCTTGTAACTGATTTTCCCGAGTCCTTTTTCTCGATATTCGACACTCGATAGTCGATATTCTTTTTCGTAAGCCGATTGGCGAGCGAAAAATCGACCGCGTGAAAATACGCGACTTTCTTTCCTTCCCGTTCCAGTTTCTCCCGAAGAAGGGCTAGTTGGGTGGATTTCCCGCTCCCATCTACGCCCGAAAAAGTGATGAATTGCATAGACTAAAGGTATCAAAAAATGGTATTATTGCCTAGTGGAGCGATACATATTTCGTAACAGTATTTGTATGGAAAAAATGGTGGAGGTATTGGTGTCTCAGCACGATGAATTGCGCACGCTATTGGGACAGATGGAGCAATGCGCGCTTCATTCAGATGAGTATGCGCAGATCGTCAATTTGCAGGAAGCTTTTTTAAAAAAATTAGAGGGACATTTGTCGCTCGAGAATGGATTCTTTTATCCGAAAATATTGGAGGGAATGAAGCGAAAGGATACTCCCTCAGAGCAGATTGATAAAACAAAGTTATTCATCAGTAAGATGAAAGAGATAGAGGTGCAGGCTATTCAGTTTTTTGATACCTATAAGACAGCAGCGGAAATAGGAGCGAACAAAGAATCGTATGTTCATGATCTGAAGGATATCATGTCTACGCTCGTCATGCGTATCGAATCAGAAGAAGAGGGTGTTTATATCATGTGGGATTTCTTTGGTGAGAAGGAGTGAGATAGTAATAAATGGTATGAAGCCCCAGAATTTTTTATCGCATCTCATCTATCTTTTTTTGTTTGTCCTTCCTCTCCAGACGATATATTTTCTCCGTGAGCCGTTCGTGGGTGGAGTCAAGTGGGAGTATGGAGTTATTGGAATTTACGCAATTGACTTACTTCTACTTGTATGTGTCATGTGGTTTTTGACCGAAGCTTTTTTCTTTAAAAAATATCAAATACCAAATATCAAATACCAAATATCGGATTTGATACTTTTAGTGTTTCTTTTTTGGGCGGGCGTTTCGATTTTCTGGGCAAGTGATCAGATGCTCGCCTCGTATTTTTTTATGAAACTCCTACTTGCCTCGGGATTGTTTTTCGTGGTGCGACTGATTGAAGTCGATATGAAGAAAGTCGTTTTCGTACTCCTCGTGGCAGGGGTGTTACAAGGCGGTATCGGGATAGCGCAGTTTCTGACCCAAGAGTCGGTAGATTCCTCGATTTTTGGGATGAGTGCCCATAATGCCTCTCAGGCAGGCTCCTCGGTGCTAAAAATCGATTCTGGTCGGTTTCTCCGTGCATATGGGACTTTTCCGCACCCCAATGTTTTGGGAGGGTTCCTGGGGGTTATTTTGGTATTGTGTATTTCGTATTATGTATCAGCTATAAAAGAGAAAGAAAGTTACAAGTTACAAGTTACAAGTTACAAGAAAAATGAGATTCCTCCACTCGAAGACTCGGTCGGAATGACAATAGAGGGTCTGATGTTGACTGGAGGATCAATTATAATTCTCCTCGGACTTCTTCTGACATTTTCTCGGACGGCATGGCTTGGTGCCTTATTGGGGCTTGTCGTGATTGGACTCTCTGCCTTCAAACAAAAGGATTATTGGATTCGCAGGAAATTCGTGAAAATTTTCCTTGCACTCGGAATGGCGGGTCTTGTTTTCGGATTCATTCTGCATGAACAGATCTTTCCACGATTCGATACCAAGGCGATAGAGCACGAAGGGTCGGTATCGGAACGGATTGTTTCATTGCAGGATGCCTGGACGCTTATCAATAATCATCCAATAGTTGGTGTCGGAGCAGGAAATTTTACGACCGCCATTATAGAAAAGGGTGAAATGGGAATAATGGGGGAAAGGGGGGAAATGGGTTCACGCCCGGTGTGGAGTATTCAGCCCGCGCATAATGTTTTTATCCTTATCTGGTCGGAGCTTGGTTTGATTGGAATTGTATTGTTTGTTTTGTTTCTATTTTTTATTCTTAAATCATCAATCACCAATCATAACTCCGCAATTCTGATTGCGATTTTTCCGAGTCTCTTCCTTGATCATTTCCTCTGGTCATCACATTTCGGTTTGCTCTTTTTCTTTCTCCTCCTCGGACTCACATCGCGAAAATACTGTCACAAAAAAATACTTGACGGAATAACTCATCTGTTGTAATATACTCTTTCAGTTTTTGACAGTTTTTTATCAACAAGGAGAATCTAAGATGACACGCTCAGTCTTGTGGTTTCCAGATATCTATGCTCTTGATTTTGGTCTTACCGATGAACATTTTTCGGCATGTAGGCAAGCGAGTGTAATGAGTGAACAGTTCTATCCACTCCATTCTTCACTTACTCAGCCACTCCCTTTAGGCGCACAAGTGGAATTGGGCTTCAATCGGGAGGACTTCGAGGACATAACTTTCGAAGTGTACGATATTCTGTATTTTGCACGGCACGATGTCGCCTGGCTTGCCGTCAAACTGAGTGGCAGTGTGGGCATGTCGCCAGAAGAACTCGTACAATATTTAAAAGCACACTGGATAAACCAAGATGAACTTAGGCGAGCACTGAATCCTGTCGATGCAGAATAAACCGCCAGATTTTGTTGACAAAATCCGCTTCGGTCAATACTGACGAAGCGGATTTTTTTAACTCGGTAACTCGTGAACGCGTTAACCGATTAACTGAAAAAATCAGTACATAATCACCGCGATGGGCTGCATCTTGGCGACGGGCTTCACGATATTGTTTTCGGTGACGCTCGCGATGACATCATCGGCGCGTTTGTAGTGTGAGGAGTCTTGCTCGATGACTTTCGAGGAGCGACCATTGTAGAGTTTCACACCTTTCGATGCGAGCTTTTTATCGAGTTCGACTTTATTTTCTGGTATGACCGAATCGGTTTTCGCCTTTGATTTTCCCGCTCCATGATTGCAGGAATAGAAGGTGGATTCGTTGCCATCCATACCGACGCAGAGGTACGCCTCGGTGCTCATGGAGGTCGGGATGAATGCCGGCTCACCGGTTTCACGGAAGATCGGATGGTGACTCATGCGAGCGGGACCATAGGCACGACTCGTGCCATTCCTGTGTACCCAGATATTTTTTCCATAGTGTTCCTCTTTCGAGACGAGGATATGCGGCATGTCGTAGAGGAGTTCCATCTTGATATCGCGACCGAGCACTTCCTTTGCGGTCGTCGCGATATGATGCGTGATGACGGCGCGATTGGCATGGGCGAAATTCGAGCAGGCATTGCGCGCCGCCATGTAGAGCGTGCCATCATCGCCATCGCCATCAAACGAGATGAGTGGTTCTTTCTTTCCGAAATCCGATGCGCGGATTTTCCTCGCGATGCTTGTCACGATGTTTCGGTACGGAGTACTCCAGAAAAACCTCCCGATATTCATGAGGATGGCGGTCGAGAGATGTTCGCGTTTCTTCGCGGTGTACATGTACATGGTGTACTGACCGAGTATGCCGGAACCGCAATGGATCATGAAGAGATAATCACCCTTCTTCACCCCGAGTTTCTGCGCAGTGGTTTCATCGATGGTCTCAGTTACTTTCATGAGGTCGAGGAAATGATTGCCCGCGGCACCGAGTATGCCGGATCGGAATTGTGCGAAAAAGAGGAACAGTGGTGGAATCGTGTGGAGAATATCTTTTCGTGATTTTTCTTCGCCATAAAAATTGCCACGGTCGATGGAATTCTCCGCCTCATATTTCGTTTTGATACTCAGGTAATCGATGAGTGGCTGAATGCCGAGGCGACAAATATCCACAATGACACGAAAGGGAAGGTAGGTTCCGAGGTATGCCTTGGTCGGGACTTTCGGAACGAGCGCTTCGAAGAGCTTGTCGAGCTCTGCTTTGGTGATGTTGTTTTCATTGAGGTTCGTCCGGACGAGACGCATACCGCAGGCGGGGTCGCTGTCATTCAATTGCGGGAGGATGTATTTTTCAGAAACGACGGTGGTGCCGGTCGCATTCTTTCGTCCGGGTTTGCTGTGAACATCGGCCATGGCGGCGATGTGATGGGAGACGCTATCGTTGCCCGCGACGCTCTCCAACTGGAGGAGCGTGGATTCGCTTGGGAGGAGCTCGTCTTGGACATGAAAGATGACGGGGACTTTCATTTTCCTCGTCTTCATTTCGCTTCTGAAGTTTGAGATTTTTTTGATAGCGTTTTGATAATTCATAAAGTATCACTGGTAACTTGTAACTGGTAATCAGGGGAAAACCGAGGAATAAGATTTGATTATTGATTACTAGTTACCGATTACCTCAATTACAATGATTCATAGAGCGATTCATATTCTTCTACCGTCTTCTCCAGATCGAAGTTCTGTTCGACGAATGTTCTCGCATTGCGACCAAGAGTGTCTCGAACTTCTTTATTTTCCTTCAAATAAGACAATTTTTCGGAGAGAGCGACCGTATCGCCACGCGGTATGGTAACACAGAAGTCGTTTCCTGAAAACTCTCCGAAGATGGGGAGATCAGAGAGGATGACGGCCTTGCCACAGGCGTATGCCTCGATGATGACGAGGGGGACATCGAATTTTCCGCGCATGTCATTGACTGGGAAGACGACGACATCGGCGATGCTATAGAGAGTTGGCATATCGGTGTAGGTATCGGTGAAACGGATGTGATGGAGGATGCCAGCGCGCTCGAATCGTCGCTTGATTTCATTTTTCTTCAGAGCATCGTCATCGTGTTTGACTCGGCAGGCGAAGACGAATGTCATGTTTGAATCCGGATTGTTTCGATAGTATTCAATGAGCCAATCCGTGAGCATATCGGTCGCTCCGAGTCGCATGTATTCTCCCGGATACATCACCACGAAATCCCCCTCGCTCAGATTAAGGAGTTTCATCGCTTGGGTGTCTTTTGACATTGGATGATAGAGATTGAGGTCCACACCAGGATAGATGCGGCTCACATTGGTGAAGCCGAGTTTTCCCAGGCGTTTTTTCGAGTAATCGGAATAGACAACGAGATGATCGGCGAAAAAAAGTTCCCGGAGCTCGCTTGGTTTGTAGAGGTCTTCACGGAGGGTCGCGATGGTCTGGATGGTCTTGCCACGGGTTGGATGACTGAGGAATTTTATCATCGAGGTATTGTGTCTCGTCGGGGTGAAGAGATAGTGGGTGACATCGAAATCATCCCGGTGTCCGCGGAGTGCATTGAGGAGTCTCAGCTTCTGATTGAAATCGAGGTGCGCCCCGGTGTAACAGGGATCCTGGGTGACACTTGCTGGGAGTTCCGGGAGGACAGTGGGTGTGGTAAATACCGTGAGGCGATGTCGCGTGATTGACTTCGCGAGGAAGTAGGCGAAATTTTTCGAGGCTTCGTCCCAGGGGGGAACGAGAGCACGGGTGGCGAGGAGGATGGTTTTTTGAGACATAGGTAATAAAAAAATTTCTAATTTCTAATTTCTAATTTCTAATAAATTTTCCAATGAATTAATTTCTTAATGTACGAATGTTGTACAGCGGACTCCGCCAGCTGGCGGATCAAAAAGCGGAACGACCGTTGTATGAAATAATTTATTTTCGGGTGAGGGATTCGGATTTCTTCGGGTTATTTTCAGGGAAGACGGAGATGGTATAGGGTTTCGGGAGGTCGGTGTTGTTGGGGTGGATGGAGATTGCCTCACCATTACTTGCTTCAATCGGCTGATCGGTCAGTATCTTTCCTCCGGAAGTGACCGTGTACCGAAAGGAGTGTTCGGAAGAATGATTTTCGAGAATAAAATCGGGTGTATCACCTGAGGGGGATACGAATCCGATGGCGAACCAGTTTTTCTGATAATTCGGATCGAGCTGTTTGTCTACGATGAAAGAAATCACCATGGTGGAGAGAATAAAAAGAAATGCGGTTATTAGGATAAGCGTGGATGATTTCATAGGGAATACACATGAATGAGAGGCGAGCTATAGATGCGGGAGAAGTCCGGAGATTTCTCGAATTGAATGCGATCAAAGAGTGGATTGACGATGATGATATCGGTACCGGTTCCGGCAAGGCATTTTTTCCCGGCGGTCGTATTCGGGGAAGCGATCATGGTAAGGGAGCACTGTTCGTGTCCGGGCGTTTCGTAGCGTTTGAAGTATCCGCGCGAGAGAGGGAATCCGTAATCGCGCATGAAGAAGAGTTTCATGAAAGAATCTGCTGAGAGGTAGTTGTGATCCTTGAGAATTATATCTTCGGGGCGGATTCGTTCAGAGAGAAATTGTGAGACGGCGAAGGTCTGTACGGCTTCGGTTGATTTGGGGGCGGAGAGGAGGGAACCTCCGTTGTCGCTTGAACCGCTTCCGACGGCATAGACGAAGAGAATGATGATGAGCGATGCAGGGAGTATTGCTGGAAGTATGAGATTTTTTTTCAGGCTGATTTTCTGTAAGTATTCTGAAAGAAGGAGGAGGACGAAGGCCGCGAGAAAGGCGAGGGGGAAGAGGGCATAACTCCCAATTCGATTCGACGGGATATCGAGGAAGACGAGGCTCGGCTTCATGGACATGATAAGGAGGATGACGGTCCAGGGGAGAAGGAGTCCCGCGGTATTCTTGAAAGCGCGGGCGAAGAGTGCGATGAGGACGAGTCCTGCGATACCGAGTACGGCTCTCGCTTCGCCGGATCCGGAGAGTATCTCTGCGAAGGTGAGACCGGTACGGGTGAGTTTCGTCGGGGTGCCGAGAGCGGTGCCGACGGCGTGTGTCTCGATGTAGGTCGGCATCGCGACCGTGAAGAAAAAGAGCGTGCAGAGAAACGCGATAGTAAGTGGTACGGGATGCAGGATGATTTTCCGCCAGTCCCGGATGAAGATGTTGAGGGAATGAATATGGAGGAGAAATTGCGTTATGATACTGGCGACGAGGATGAAGAGAAGCACGAGAGTGGAGAGATGGTGTGTGTAGGCGAGGGTGAAGGTGAAGAAAAAGGCGAGTCCCATGAAGACGGGATTTTTTTCGCGAATGGCACGATAGAAGAAGAGGAGGATGATGGGGATGAAGAAGTTGCCGAAAGTATTGCCGACGACACCACCGGAAACAAATTTCGCCTGAGGGGATGCGATAGTGTAGAGGGGCCCCTGGAGGAAGAGTACGATGAGTCCGAAATGCATCGGTACAAAAGAAATAAATTTTTTCTGGATTTCTTCTCCGAGACGAAGGGCGAGCACGAAGTATGCAAGGAGCGAGAGTATATTGATGAGGAAGAGCACGATGACGGGAAATGCGGAGATGAAGGTGCTCCCTGAGAAGAGGGCGAGTGCGGCGAAGGGAAGGTGTTCGCCGATAATGAAGTCAGCGATGGGTTCTGGTTTGGAGAGTTGTTCCGTCGAATCGCTTTCAACGATGATATCTCGTTTTGTATACTGCGGGAGTGTGCCTGTCTCAGTGATACCTTTCGACCAGTAGGAGTGGTGACCGAGGTCGGTCGAAGTGGGAAAGGCGGCATCGGAGAGGAAGATACTTTTGGTGAAGAGAGTGAGGAAGAGAATAAGGAGAAAGAGGCTACCCTCCATGCGTGTGAAATGTAACTGATCTCGTTTTGTTCCTTCCGAAGCTGTGTCTTTTGGAGTAGGAAGAATCTTTCTCATGATGAGGCATACAAGAAGCAGTGTGAGAAGGATACATGTTATGGAATATGGAGTGAGGAGTATGTGATTTTTCCCGAGGAGTATCATGAGGAAATCGAGGAACCCGAAAGAGAGTGCAGATGCCGTGAGGGTCGTCTCAAAGGAATTGAGCGGTGTTTTCTTTCCGAAGCATATGCGAAGCGCGAGAAAACCAGGGAGGAAGAGAAGTCCTCCGATGGAAAGAAATAAAAAAATTTGTTGGGAAATGAAATCCATGAGGGTAATCATTTGGTGTAGGCGGGAATTGCGGATACTTCTCTCTCGAGGAGCTCGCCATAGCGTTTGGAAATGGCATTCCAATGGAAGTGCTCCTCGGTTGATTTCGTGGCACTGAGTTTGAACGCCCGATACGATTCATCATTGCTAAGCAGAGTGATGATGGCATTTCGAAATCCTTCGGCATCTTTTGACTCGACGAATATGCCTGTTTCTCGATCGATGACCGCATCCTGAAGCCCTTCAATTCTCGAAGCGATGACCGGGAGTCCCGCGAGGGTCGCTTCGATAACGGAGATGCCGAATCCTTCCATATCCCCCTGGACGCTGATATTCGGTTGGATGAAGAGATCAGCAGTCCGATGGAGCATCATCTTGATCTCATCCGGAACAGCCCCGAGGAGTTTCAGGCGATCCGTCACTCCAGAGCGCTTCGCGGCGGCGAGGATGCTCGCTTTCTCACTGCCACTGCCGGCGACGACATAGAGGAAATTCTCTGGTAGTTTCGGGAGAACGAATTCTGTGAACCAGGCGATGCCCTTCCGTTTGGTCAGTCGACCGATGGTCGTGAGGATTTTCTTCCCGACGATATCAATGCCCAGGTAGTTGGCGAGGTCTATGCGCACATAGTGAATGCCGATATCCGGTGGATCTTCAACACCATTTGGAATGACGGAGACCTTCCCCTTGGGAATGCCGTATTCGATGGCGATTGTCTGTGTGTGGCGACTCACCGCGATGAGATGATCCAATCGCTTGAGGAAAAATCCGACCCACAGCCATTGATAGAGGAAAAAGGGATAGGTGATGTCGAGACCATGCAGGATGGAGATGACTTTCTTTCCAGTCATGAGTTTCAGTATCCACCCGATCGGTGCGAGGACACCATCACCGAGGAGGATGACATCGTAATTTTTCGCCTCACGCAGGGCTTGGAAGAGGGCTTTCGGAAAGAAAATAGGGAGATATTTTTTCCCACTGGTATTCGCGATGGTTTTCACCTCCATGATATTACAGAGCCATTTGGAGATGGCGTAATTCTGATTCTCGATGCCACCGATGACCGGCGGATAGGCACGGGAGATGAAGAGTGTTTTCATACTGTCGATTATCGTTTGTATTTCTCGACGCGCATACGATAGAGGACTTCTTCGCTCAGCATGCGCGCTCCCTTCACCATGTCGGCGATGAGTCCGAAGATGACGAGCTGGAGTCCGATGAGAAAGAGTATCGCGGAGGCGAAGAGGTAATTTCGATAGGGGATGACCTTCATATCGGGAAAATAGAGCGAGAGGAAGATGGCGAGCAAAATCGCCGCGAGGAAAATGAGTACGACACCCGGCGTTGCGAAGAATTTCATCGGACGGATATCGCGGAATGCTTTCACGATGATACGCGCACTGTTGTTGACATAGTTCCAAATTGTTTTCACGACGCGGGACTTGCGATTTTCGAAGTAGGTCACCGATACTGGTACCCAGGTGAGCTTCAGATTTTTACCAATCGCGTCGATGATGGTTTCTTGGGTATAGGTGAAGCCGGTCGGATCATTGAGCCGAAGGAGTGTTTCTCTGTTGTGTGCACGAAATCCGCAAGTGAGATCCGCTACCGGTTCGCCAAGCGCGCGTCCGACGAGAAAGGACCCGAGCCGATTGAGCTTGTCTTTGAGGAAGGGGATATTCTCCGCACTGCTCTCAGAAAAGCGATCAGCGATGACCATATCTGCCTTATGCGTGAGGAGAGGATGAATCATTTTTTGGATATCGTTCGGGTCGAATTGCCCATCCGCATCGATATTGACGAGGATGTCGGCGCCGTGTTCGAGTGCGCTCTCTCTCGCCGTGCGGAACATCATGCCGAGACCGCGATTGCCATCATGAGAAATGACGATATGCGCTCCGCCTTTCCGTGCTTCTTCGACGGTGCGGTCGGTCGATCCATCATCGATGACCTGCACGAGTACCTCGTCGATACCCGGCAAGGACTTCGGTATGCGATGAATCGTTTCCGCGATGCGTGCTTCCTCGTTGTAGGCTGGCATGTTGACGATGAGCTTCATAGTATTGTTCCTTTATTGATTGGCGACGGAGTCTTTTTTGTTGATGAGTATTTTCGGATCGACACACTGGAAGTTGCATTTCTCTTTCGCGCCCTGGAGCCCACTCTGTATGAGGTCATTCTGACATTGCTTCAATTTTTCTTGGCACGCAAATTTCCGTTCATTCCAGTAATTAGTATTCAGTTCATACCCGAAATACGGCAGGACGAAATAGGCGATCGCGAGCACTCCGGCTATCCAGATGATGAGTTTGAGGAGAGAAAACATATATCAATAAACATGAAACAGTGAACAATAAACAGGAGATGATACAGAGAAGAGAATAATCATGGATGCTTTGTTGATTGTTTACTGCTCACTGTTATCTGATATTAGCGGCCGATACCCCGATAGATGATGCCGGCTTTCTTGAAGGCTGATTTATCGAGGCAATTCTTGCCATCGACGATGATACAGATACCGAATTTCTTCATGAGCGCCGGCGTGAGGTTTTCTTTGAATTCGCGGTGATCGGTCGCGAGGATGAGTGCATCGGACTTCCGGAGGAGCGCCTCGAGGGATTTGACCGAGGAGAGACGGAGGATGTGTGGGTCATAGGTCTCCACTTTCGCACCATGAGCTTTCAGATGCTCGATGATTTTCTCGGCGGGGGATTCGCGGAGGTCATCCACATTCGCCTTGTAGGCGAGTCCGAGGACGCCGACACGGGTTCCGTTGAGGGGGAGTTTGATGCCATTCAGTTCATCTTGTAAGAGTTCTACCGTGTGGGCGGGCATGGAATTGTTGATCTCCCGTGCGATCTTCAGGAAGCGATGATCGAATCCGGATTGCTTCGCCCGTTCGATGAGGTAGTAGGGATCGACCGGGATGCAGTGCCCGCCGACACCACATGAGGGAAAATGCGCCATGAAAGAAAAGGGCTTGGTCGCGGCGCCGAGGATCACATCCTTCACATCGATATCGAGCACCTCGAACGACCTCGCGAGTTCATTCACGAAAGCGATATTGATATCGCGGAATGAGTTCTCCACGATCTTCACGGCTTCGGCCTCGCGGATGGATTTCATCGGTCGGATTTCACCATCGACGATGGAGCGGTAGAAATCGAGTGCGAGTTTCAATCCCTTCGCATCGAAAGAGCCGACGACGCGGGGGATATTGGTGACATTCCATTTTTCATCTCCGGGATTGATCCGCTCAGGACAATGTGCGAGGAAAATATCTTTGCTGACGACGAATCCATGCTTTTCGAAAATCGGTTTCACGATTTCCTCCGAAACGCCAGGATTGACGGTGGATTCGAGGACGACGAGCGCGCCTTTCTGACAGTTGCTCGCGATGAGTTCGCATGCGGAAACGACCGGTTCGAGATCGGGATAGAAGGATGCATCAACCGGCGTTGGAACGCAGATAAGGACGATATCGGCGGTCTTCAAAAGTGTCGGGTCACTGGTCGCCGTGAAGGGGAATTTCGGGATATTTTCACTGAGGTAGGCGTCTTCGATGGGGCTTTTCTTCTTCTTCAGAATGGCGATCTTCTGCTCATTGGTATCGAAACCGATGACAGAGTATCCGCGCTCTACCGATCGCACGGCGAGTGGCAATCCGACATATCCGAGTCCAACCACGGCGACGGTCTTTTTCAGCATACAGTATGTACATGAATAATAAGCAGTATAAATCCTCTCTGTATTGTACGGAAAAGAGCCGATATTGGCAAACAAATCAATGCAAAATGATCGTTGGTGCATTTGACTTTTCGGCTCAGAAGGTGTATAATTGATACTTCGTTGCTTAAAAAAGTATCGTGTCATTTGCCGGAGGAGAAAAGGCTTCAAAGAGATATTTTAGAGTTTTTTCTTCTTTGGCAAATTGATAAGAGAAATACATCAATTTTTTCGTTGTTATTTTGTAAAGGGGAAAAACATGTTTGGAAGTTTAGCATCAATGGTATCGCGGAGATTTGAGCGTTGTCCGCTCTTCCGTGAACCAAATATTCTCGGTCCGACCGATGGGAGCCGGACGATTGCTCGGGCAACTGATATTTTCACCGGTGGCATCGGGAATGGATTCGGAGAGCTTGATGTTCCGAGTGGTGAGGTGACGCCGGAAATGCACTTTTTCCTCTGCTCTCGACCACAGGGAATAGATTGTCGGTGTATTCCGAATCTCACTCGGGAGTCCGTGGCAGCCACACAGCATCAGCTGGTAAACTTCGGGGAGGAATACTTATCTGATCTCTTTGAGGAACGAGGGATGGAAATCTGGTTTCCATTCAGGAGTGCCAACAACCTATATCTGGCAGGTCTATACCTCAGGCAGGGGCATCCTGCCATCAGATTGATTCCGCTTCCGTCCCATACTTCTGCTGCAGTGGTTCGGGATGGATATCATCGGGTTGTGATTCTGCAACACCCCTGAACTTTCCGTTTTTTTGAATCGCCCCGGGATTTTCTCGTCGTTTCTGGCAATGCCCGTTATGACCGAGAAAGCCCGGGGATTTTTTTTATCCATTATTTTATTTCGTACTTTTCTATGTTTCTTGATACAATAGACTTATTATGAAAATCGGTATTGATGCATCATTTCTCCGGAAGTCGGGGACGGGAATCGGACAGGTGACGAAGAGTTTTTTGCAGGCACTCACGAAGCCTTCTTTTTTTGGTGGACCGGGGAAGAGTTGGCAATTCCTCGCCGGGCTGCAGGAGGCAGAGTTCGTCCTCTATGCTGAAGAGCCGATTGAGATGACGCTTCCGGAACGGTTCCGCGTGCGGTCATTCCTCCCGAAGTGGTGGAAGCGCGATGATGTGATTCGGAAATTATTGTGGGAGAAACAAGTGGCACGGGAGGCGATGAAGGATGGCTGTGATATGTTCATCAGTCTCTCCCAGAGTGCGACGGTTTTTCCAATCTCTCATCTCTCATCTCTCACCTCTCAATTTCAGCATGTCATGGTCGTGCATGATATCATCCCGAAATTGTTTCCGGAATATATCCGGAAGATTTCTCAGAAGATCCACTGGGGGGCGATCGAGCAGGGGATCCGAAGCGCCGACCATATCGTCGCGATATCTTCTTCGACGAAGAATGATCTCGTGATGAAGCTCGGCATTGCCGAGGAGAAAATTCTCGTTGCGCACATAGGACTCTCGCCGGCATTTGAGAGTGTGTGTACGGAGGATCAGTCGCAATCAGTGCTCGAGAAATATCATCTGGAACGCGGCTATATCTATCATGGTGGGGGATTGGAAGTGAGGAAGAATACAGAAGGTGTACTTCGAGCATACGCCAAGCTTTGCTTTGAATATCAAATACCGAAACTGGTGATTTCCGGGAAAATTCATGCGAAATCGAATCCGCTCGCGACGGATGTGGAGGGACTGATTCTGGAATTGGGACTCACGGATCGGGTGATATTGCTCGGATTCGTACCGGATGAAGATCTGTCGGCACTGTATCGCGGGGCGATTTTTTTCGTCTACCCGTCGCTCTATGAGGGATTCGGTCTCCCCCCACTCGAAGCGATGTCGCAGGGGACACCGGTCATCGTGTCGAATACCTCCTCGCTCCCGGAAGTCTGTGGTGATGCGGCAGTATATGTCGATCCGAATGATTCGGATGGGATTGAAAAGCAGATGCAGATCCTCCTCACTGATGCGACGAAACGAACGGAGCTCGGTATGAAGGGGTTCGCTCGGGTGAAGCAATTTTCATGGGAACAATTCATGAAGGCGGTACTCCAATAAGAGAGATAGTATGCATTCTTTTCGGCAATCATTTGTGGTGCTGTTCGAACGCCTGCGGGTAACACCGATACGGGCATTGCTTTTCGGTAATGTGCTCGCCGCTCTTTCCCTGATAGTTCTTTCGAATATCCAGGTGCTCCCACTTCGATTTTGGGATTTTATTTTCTTCTCGGTTCTGTTTTTCCTCATAGCACTCTATCGATCGGGATTTGTGTTCGCTCTCCTCATCGGTATGCTCCCGCTCGAGACGGTGGATCTCGCTCCGGTGGAGTGGGGTATTCATATCCGACCGTACCAATTCCTCGCGATACTCCTCTTCGGAGCGATCCTCGTCCGATTCGCGATGCAACGAATCAAATGGCCATTTTTTTCAGTGACTTTCTTCGACATCGTCCTTTGGGTATTCCTCCTCATCCCTTGTTTGATGCTCCCGTTTCTTCCATCTGAATTCGCTTCGATTGCGCTGAAACAGGGAATTATTCTCGGATCATTCGGACTCCTCTATTTCCTCGGGCGTATTTTTTTGAAGAAAGAGTCGGACATTCGTATCGCCCTGTTATTCTTTTTCTCCTCCGTCTTCATCGTATTGTGTTATTCGTTGTGGCAGAGCCTTCGTTTCGCATGGGATCTCCCGAGTTTCGAAGTGATGTCAGGTCGTCCGAATGGGACTTTTCCGGAAGCGGATTTCCTCGGTGG
>JBATLQ010000009.1:0-18805 GCA_049289395.1 Candidatus Moraniibacteriota bacterium
CTTCTATCGTGTACTACTATGGCGCGGAATGTTCACATTGCAAGGATGTGCAGGATTTCATCGACCAAAATGGTATTGCCGAGAAGGTGCATTTCGTGAAGAAGGAAGTGTGGCACAATCCGAAAAATGCGAGCGAAATGGAAACTCGCGCTAAGGTTTGTGGTATACAGAAAGAAGGGATGGGAGTGCCATTTGTTTTCGCGGATGGGAAATGTATGATTGGGACACCGACTGTTATTGATTTTTTCAAAAAAGCGGCTGGTATCGAATAGTCAAGATCCGGAGAAAAAAAGAAAAACATGGAAAGACATTTTGATATCGCACCAAAAAAATTGATACCGCAGGCGACGCAGAGAAAGGCATCGGTGCCTCTTGTTCGCCCTATCGCGACATCGAAAAATCATGCATCAGGTAATTTCGCCCCGCGGAGGAAGTTTTTCTCGCGGGAGAATATTTCGCCGTTCCTTTCGAGCATGCGATCACTTCTCAGTAGAATGTTTCGGATTGTTCGGTTTCTGTATTGGAAGATTGCTCAATTCCTGAGAAAAGATAGTTTCCTGTTTCAGGTGCTTCGTTCCTTTCGTTTGAAATGGCAGGTGAAGCGGTATCGTTCCAGAGTTGCTTTTCGAAAAATGTCTTCGCGATACACATTCCTTCGGCATCCCGCTTCTCCCTTTCGCGTCTTGAAGCCATCCCGTTTGGCTTTGATCTCTGCGGTCGTTTTGGGTATGGCGATGACGCATGTCGTGGAGCGACTGGTGAATGGGAGTGCATCGGCTGATACGGCGACGGAGGTGGCGGGCGTGTCGGCGGAAAATACTCCCGAGTCCCCGAAAGATCTCTCATCGGCCGACCTCCTCGCCTTGGTGAATGCGAGTGGCGATGATGAGAAGCCATTCGAGATCGAGATACTCTCCCAATTTATTGATGAAGAAAAGCAGGATAAGTTCGAAGCTGAAGTCCGGCGTATGGTCGCGGGATATCCTATCGAGTCCATGCTCCCCTTTATTCTCGAGAAGGATCGCATCACGGCGACATTCCTCATCGGTATCGCGAAGAAAGAATCGAATTGGGGTCGGCGCGTGCCGGTTCTCGATGGGCAGGATTGCTATAACTACTGGGGGTTCAGGGAGCGCCGTCGTCTCATGGGGACGGGTGGGCATACCTGTTTCAATAGCAAGAAAGATGCCGTGGATTCGGTGTCGAAGCGGATTGAAAATTTGATTTATGAGTATGAACGCAATACGCCGGAGAAAATGATTATCTGGAAGTGCGGGTA
The DNA here is from genome assembly GCA_049289395.1 of Candidatus Moraniibacteriota bacterium. Taxonomy (GTDB): domain Bacteria; phylum Patescibacteriota; class Minisyncoccia; order Moranbacterales; family UBA1568; genus CAYTED01. The sequence goes on from JBATLQ010000009.1 coordinate 1,280, forward strand.
CTCGTGTGCTGGGCATTCTCCGGAGAGTGTCCGCAAATGGATATCCGATGTGGAGGGGTATTATAATGCCTTGAATGATGCAGAGAAGGAATAAAAGAAGAGGTGAGAGTCGAGCCAATAGATGTGAGGATACCCTGTATGTGGAAAAACGCCTTCCTGGCGTTTTTTTTGCTTTGTTTCAGCTCTATGGAGGAACGAAAACGCGTACTTTGTCAATTGATGTCCCCTCATATTTCTGCTAGAATAGAGCCTCATTCTTGGAAGAAGCCCGAATGATGACTGGATAATTTTTTTTGCATAGTATGTTTCGTTTTCTTTTTTTTGGGATGGATGTTCTCTCAAAATGCGTGACGGAATCTCCGAGGGTTACCTGGTTGTTCTCCGTTTTTCTTTTTCTCGGTAGTATTGTCGGGATTTCTCTGTGGGAAGTGCCGGCGGAACGAGTTGCTCAATCACCCGTCACGGTTTTTTCTGATTGTGCCTTCCGTGCTCATTCGATGGGACGCCTTCTGTTTCTGGGGGAGCGTCGTTCGACTCGTATTCTCATGAGTGGGGACTGTGGAGAAGAGGCGGTGGTATGGTCGCGACAGATTGCCTTGAAACAGCAGGAATCGTCTGACGGGAGTTCATCGTTTTCGGATAATCTCTTAAATACGGAGATTGTCTCCATGACGGCGGGGTATCCGATCGAATATATGTCTACATCTATCGCCAAGTATGATCGGAAAGTAGCGGCGCTCATCGTGGGTATCGCGAAGAAAGAATCGAATTGGGGAAAGCGGGTACCGCGCTCCGATGATGGGGCGGATTGCTTCAATTATTGGGGATTCAAAGGGGCGGGAAGCCGAGGAGTGGCCATGGGTCATGGGTGTTTCGGATCGCCAGAAGAAGCTGTCGAGAAGGTCGGGAATCGTATCGCAGAACTGGTGGAGCTACGATCTACGAGCGAGCCGAAGAACTTCACAATCTGGAAGTGTGGGTCATCGTGTGCGACACATTCTCCAGAGAGTGTGCGCAAGTGGGTGAGTGATGTCGATCAGTATTATCGACTCCTCGCAATCTAATACATGTTTTTGTTAGTAGCACTGAAAGAGCTTATTTTTGATAGATACGGAGATAATAGACACATAGTCAAGCGGTCGCACCGCTCCAAAAGCGGAACGACCGCTCCCATTTTCATTTTTTTGAAATAAAAAAAACAGCCCCCGGATACTTTCGCGTTGTTTCGCTTGGTATCCGTGGGGTGTTGTGCTTGGTGACTACTTCGGCGGTGCATACTTAAAGCCGTAGAGGATGATGCTCGCGAGCATATCTGAGGCGACGCGGGTCTCACTCGGGCGAAGGATCTGCATTTCACACTCCCATGTTGAAAGTAAAACAAAGGATTCACCGCCGTCGGCACGACTGAGGGTTCGTTGGCTGGGATAGTGACCAGTCATGTATGTCCCCATGTTTTGCTCGACAAGAAATGCAAACTTGATGTGTGAACCACCAGGTTTTTCGCCAACGCAGATCACGAGATCATTCGGCTGGGCTGCCTTGAGCACTTCCAGGTTTTTCTCCTGGTAGGAGTGTGCTGGTGGAGCATTGGCGCTATCCCACCTTACGATGATGATGTAAACCGTAAACACCACAATCACGAAAACGATGAATATCGTCGCGAGTACATAAGCTCGGAGGGAGTTGTCCGTTTGATTGTCTGGACTGTTCATGGTGATTCCTTTCTGATATATACCTGATCAATCCCTCCGGTGTGGGTTTTTAGGGGTATTCATTTATTCAGGTACAATCATCAATTATACACCTGAATGGTGATTTTGTCAATGGTGCGGGGAGGGCGGATTTTTGGTAGGATAGAAGTGTTTTTAATATGAATGATATGCAGAAATATACGGAAGTAAAGAAGGCGGATAAGGCGGTGTATGACGCGATCATCGGTGAAGGGAAGAGACAAGAAGAGGGATTGGAGATGATCGCATCGGAGAATTATGTGTCGCAGGCCGTGATGGAGACGCTCGGGACGGTGTTCACGAACAAATATTCCGAGGGGTATCCGGGTAAGCGATACTATGGTGGGCAGGAATGGACGGATGTCGTGGAGACGCTCGCGATCGATCGCGTGAAGAAACTCTTCGGTGCGGAACATGCGAATGTGCAGGCTCATTCGGGTGCGCAGGCGAATCTCGCGGTATATGCGGCACTCCTCTCGCCGGGGGATACCGTGCTCGGTATGGATCTCTCGCACGGAGGGCATTTGACGCACGGGCATCCGGTCACGCTTCCGGCGAAGGTGTATCATTTCGTCCGGTACAAGACCGAGCCGGATGGCAGTATCGATTATAAGAAACTCGAGAAGCTCGCGAAGGAAGCGAAGCCGAAACTCATGCTCGCGGGATTTTCTTCCTATACGCGGCAGATTGACTATGAGAAGTTCGTCGCGATCGCAAGGAAAGTCGGTGCGCGAACGATGATGGATATGGCGCATATCGCGGGAATGATCGCCGGGAAGGCGCTTCCGAGTCCGGTACCACTCTTCGACATCGTTACGGCGACGACGCACAAGACTTTGCGTGGACCGAGAGGCGGACTCATACTCTGCAAGAAAGAATTCGCGCAGGCGATCGACAAGGCGGTATTCCCCGGGACGCAGGGTGGCCCACACATGCATGTGGTGGCGGCGAAGGCGGTCGCCTTCGGTGAGGCATTGAAACCGGAGTTTAAGAAATATGCCAAGCAGACACTCAGGAATGCGAAGGTATTGGAGAAAGAATTGTATGCAGGTGGTGCGTATATTCTCTTCGGCGGGACGGAGAATCACATGATCGTCATCGATACCGTGAAGAGCTATGGGCTTACCGGGAAAGAGGCGGAACATATCCTGGAGGAAGTCGGTATTACCATCAACAAGAATGTCATCCCGGATGATCCTCGGGGACCGCTCGATCCATCCGGGGTGCGCATCGGCGTCCCGGCTATCACGACGCGTGGGATGAAAGAGCGCGAAGTGAAAGAAATCGCGCGCATCATCGATACCGCATGGAAGAACAAGGGCGATGTGAAAATTCGTCGTGCGCTTCGCAAGGAGATACATGTATTGTGCAAGAAGTTTCCGTTGTATCAGTAAAAATGTAACTGGTAATCGGTAATTGGTAATTGGAAAGATTTTGATAAATAGTCTTTTGGTTACTGATTACGAGTTACTCGTTACTCGGTATTTATGAAGGGAATAATATTGGCTGGTGGCACGGGCACGCGACTCCTCCCATCGACCGCCGTTACTTCGAAACAGCTCCTCCCGGTCTATGATCGGCCGATGATTTTTTATCCTTTGAATACGCTCATCACCGCGGGGATTACAGAGATCCTCATCATCGTCGCGCCGGAATATTCCGGGCATTTTCTCAATCTCCTCGGATCACTTTTTCGGAGTCATGGAATCGCGATTTCTTTCGTGGTACAGAAGAAGCCGAAGGGACTCGCTGATGCGTATATTCTCGGTGAGGATTTCATCGACGGCGGATCATCGACGATGATACTCGGGGACAATATCTTCGAAGATGATTTCACGGAGGCGATACGGTCATTCGAAACGGGCGGGCGGATATTTGCGAAGGAAGTGGCCGATCCAGAACGATTCGGCGTGGTAGAATTCGATGCAGAGCAGAAAGTGATCTCTATCGAAGAGAAGCCGACTGAACCGAAGAGTGCTTTCGCGATTCCCGGGATTTATATTTTCGATGGCAAGGCACCTGTGGCGGCGAAGGGACTCGTGCCGTCGGAACGCGGTGAGATCGAAATTACCGGTATCCATAATTATTATCTCGAAAGGGGAGAGCTCGATGTCCGTCCGATACAGGGGGCGTGGTTCGATACGGGGACGCCGGATTCTCTCCTCGATGCGGCGATCTTCGTTCGGGAAAAGGGATTGACGAAACAATTCCATCCGATAGTGAATGATGCGATAGAGGAATTCAACGCAGAATGGAAGAAGATGGCGTCGTTACCATAATAAAGTGAAGAGTTGGAGGCGGAGAAATTAAAAAATATTTTTTTGAAAAAGTATGACTGAAAATTTTCCAAGGGTGAAGAAGGCGATTATCCCCGTGGCGGGGTTCGGGACGCGGTTCCTCCCGGCGACCAAGGCACAGCCGAAGGAAATGCTCCCGATCGTGGATAAACCCGTCGTGCAGTACCTGGTGGAGGAGGCGGTGGCTTCCGGCATCGAGGAAATCATCTTCGTGACCGGTCGTGGCAAGCGCGCCATCGAGGATCACTTCGATGTGTCGTATGAATTGGAAGATACCCTCGTAGAGAAGAACAAGCATGACCTCCTCGAAGTGGTACAGAAGATTTCCACGCTCGCGAAGTTCTCCTATGTGCGCCAGCCGGTGCCACTCGGTGATGGGCATGCGATTCTGCAGGCGGCACATCTCGTCGATGATGATGAATCTGTCCTCATTATTTTCGGTGATTGCATTTACGATAGCGAGGTGCCGGCGGCGAAGCAACTGATGGATGCGTACGATCAGTTCCGCGCGCCGATTATCGGGCTCTCCGAAGTGGAACGGAGCGAAGTGTCCAAATTCGGCGTGATCGATGGGGAAAAAATTGATGAGCGGAATGTGAAGGTTCGGAGCATCGTGGAGAAGCCGAAACCGGAAGAAGCACCATCGACGGCGGTCGCCGTGGGAAAATATATCATCACGAAGGAAGTCTTCGACACGCTCGCGACCATGAGCTCCGGGAAGTCGGGCGAAATTCGCCTCGCGGATGCGTTCGACATCATGCTCCAGAACGGACGACCGATCTATGGACGCATGTTGGAGGGCGAGTGGCTCGATACGGGTGATAAATTCAATTTCCTGAAAACGACGGTTCACTTTGGTCTGAAACATCCGGAAGTCGGAGAGAAGTTACGCACATTCCTCAAAGGCCTTTCTCTGTAATGACATGTGATTGTGTATTGGATATACCTCATCCTCTTCGTTCTCGTGGTATTCGCGCCGGAGTATATCCGTCATGAGTATTTTTTCTTTGGTGAAGAAGATGCTGAGTCGGTATTTATTTTTTTCCTCGCATTGGTCGGATTTCTTTTGTACCTTGGCAAGGAGCGGGCGCTCATGAAGGTGCGGAGGGAACAGCGGGTGGTGAAGCATGAGAAAACAATCATTTCACAGGATCTCGAGAACTCGTATTCGTATATCGGCGAACTCAATCGGAAATTCGAGATACTGAAACGATCCGTCAGCGCACTGCCGGGGACGCTCGCGGTGTTCGGGCGCAGTGAGAAGGATGAGGATGTGTATCGTCCGATACTGGATGCGGTGAAGATTCTCTCCAAATCGGATTCGGTCGCGTTGTATTTCGTGCAGGTGAAGGAGCAACGGATCGACCAGGTCTGCATCGATGGGCAAAAGGATATGTTCTCCGCCGTGACGGGCGAATCGCTCCTCCAGGAGAAGACGCGCCGTTTTTGGTTGAAAGAGAATTGGTATCATGCCGCATCGCCTCAGATCGCTGATCACTTCCGTTGTTTCGTCGTTTTCCCGAAGGCAGTGAATGCGATCGATGATCCAGAGATATTTAAGATCCTCGCGTCCGAAGCGCTCTTCCTCTTCTGTCTCGTCAAGCGCGGACAGCAGAGGAAGGAGAAAAGTTGAGATATTGAACAGTTACTTATGCGCATAGGTATCGATGCCCGTTTCTATGGATCCATCGGCAAAGGGTTGGGTCGGTATACGGAGAAGCTGGTCACTTCGTTGGAGCAGATTGATTCAGCGAATCAGTATGTCATTTTCCTTCGGCGGGAGAATTTCGACGAATTCGTGCCGAGTCGTCCGAATTTTCAGAAAGTACTCGCGGATTATCCGTGGTATGGATGGCGAGAGCAGATTTTGTTTCCGTTTTTGTTGTGGCGATACCATCTCGACCTCGTGCATTTCCCACATTTCAATGTGCCGATTCTCTACGGGAGGAAATTCGTGGTGACGGTGCATGACCTCATCTTGTTTCATTTCAAGACAGTAGAGAACACGACGCTCGGATGGGCGGGGTACGCGGGGAAGTACCTGTTGTACCGCTTGACTATCCTGCTCGCGGTTCGGCGCGCAGAGGCAGTGCTCACGGTCTCACATTTTACGAGTGATGATATCGCACATCATTACCCGGGCGTGAGAGAGAAACTCGTCGTGACGAGGGAAGCTGCCGAAGAGTGGTGCTGGTTCGTGAATGCAATCGATGGCGCGACGCTCCTTCACCGCTATGGGTTAAAAGAAGCGGGCGATTATGGTAGAATACGGGAGTATTTCCTGTATGTGGGGAATGCGTATCCTCACAAAAACCTCGAGGCGATTGTTCAGGTCGCACGATTATTTCCCTCGTATCGATTTGTTTTTGTGGGGAAGGAGGATTTTTTTTATCGACGGCTTCGGATGGTGACGGTCGGTATCGACAATATCGTTTTCACCGGCTTCGTCTCGGATCGGGACCTCTCCTTTTTCTACCGGAAGGCGACTGCATACCTCTTCCCATCACGGTATGAGGGATTCGGACTCCCTGGGCTCGAGGCGATGCAGTATGGACTCCCGGTCATCGCATCGAATCAGGGATCGCTCCCGGAAATATATGGTACCGCAGCGATTTTCTTCGATCCAAATGGAGCAGGAGATTTGGAGCGAGCGGTGCGGGACTCCTTGGGATACACGGCGGAAGAGCGACTGCGTTGGCAGGAGAGAGGATTCGCACGGGCAGGACAATTCCACTGGAGCGATATGGCGAAAGCGACGCTCGCAGTGTATATGAAACAGCGTGACTCTCATTGACATACTATCGACATGCGACAACATAAAAACAATATCCTCCCTGAAATGTTCGATGTCCGTCCGATGACGAAATCAGGGAATGTCGATTGGAACCTGGTCGATCAGGTACGGCATTCTTCGGGGCAACCGGTATCGTCACCACAGTTATCTGGAGATCCTGTGTCGCCACCGGTATTTTTTCCCAGAGAAGAACCCCTCCAAATATTGCCAGTCACTCCCGCTGTTTCATACGAGCCATGGCAGGAGCATTCATTTCAGGATGCGCCGTCAATTGAAGAAAAAACAGGAGGGAATGTTTCGCGTGTTGCTGGACCAGTGAAGTGGATGGGCCTTCTCCTCTTCATCGTGACCGTGTGCATCGCGGGGAGCGAGACATTTAGTATGAAGGGGAGGGTACTCGGCGAGAGTGAGGCCGGGTATAGGAATCTCTCTTCTGCGGTAGCATCACTGGAAACCGGCGACGCGCGGAAGTCAGGTCAGGATTTCGAGACTGCCTACCTCTCTTTTTCTTCCGCATGGGAGCATCTCGGTATCTGGAGATTCGGTGGAGCGGATGTCCTGCAATACATCCCTTTTCTCTCCCAGGTTTCGTCTGGGAAAAATATTATTTCAGCGGGACGACATATCGCGCGCGCGGGCGGATTGTTGAATGATTCGTTTTCTGCACTCTCGCTGTCGGGAAATTCACTTTCGAAACAGAGTGGTTCATTTCTCGATATGGTGGATACTATCGGGCAACCCCTCGCGCAGGCATTGCCGGAATTGACGGCGGCGCGCGATGCATTGGCACAGGTACCCCTCGATGATATCCCCGAAGAGAAGCGGGCGACATTTGAGAAGGCGCGGAAATCATTACCCGTCGTCATCAGTGCGGGTGAGGCGTTCCTCGAACAGCAAGGGCTCCTCACGGATGTGCTCGGGGGCAATGGCCCCCGGAAATATCTCTTTCTCTTTCAGAATAATCATGAATTGCGACCGACGGGGGGCTTCATCGGGAGCTACGGACTCCTCGATATGAAGGATGGCAAGATCCGGAAATTTTTCGTCGATGGCATTTTCAATCCGGACGGTCAATTGAAGGAAAAGATTATTCCGCCGACGCCACTCCAGAAAGTGAGTGTCGCGTGGAGCCTCCATGATTCGAATTGGTCGCCGGACTTCCCGACGGCTGCGCAGAAGGCGGCGTACTTTTATGAGAAGACGGGCGGGGCATCGGTCGATGGAGTGATTGCGATTACGCCGGACATCATTCGCGACCTCGTGGGGATATTTGGTCCGATCGAGATGAAGGAATACGGCGTGACGCTGGACAAGAATAATTTCGTCGAAACGGTGCAGGAAGAAGTGGAAGTGAAATATGACCGAGAGGAGAATCAGCCGAAGAAGATACTCTCCGACCTCGCGCCGATACTCCTTGACAGGATTTTCTCGACCAGGGATCCGAAGCAACTCTTCTTAGTGCTCGAGGTATTGACGGATCAATTGAATCAGAGGAGTATACTGCTCTACGCGAGGGATGATGAGGTCGAATCGAATATCGAGGCGCTGGGATGGTCCGGGAAGGTGGAGGAAACACCGCTCGATTACCTCTCCGTCATCAATACCAATATCAATGGGTACAAGACGGATGCCGTCGTGAAGGAGTCCATCAGTCATACGGCAGAGGTACGGAGCGATGGATCCGTGGTGGATACCGTTCGTATCACGCGTCATCATGAGGGCGGTCAGACTCGGTATGAATGGTGGAATAAAGTGAATGCGGACTATATGCGGGTCTTCGTTCCATTGGGATCAGAGCTCCTCTCGGTGCATGGTCAGACTCGGGAAGTCGTCACGCCACCCGTCGATTATACGGCGCTCGGATTTACTGTCGATGCGGATATCGCGAAAGAGGAGGGATCGATCGTGATCGATACGGAGAGTGGGACGAGAATCGGCGAGGATCTGGGCAAAACGACTTTCGGGAATTGGGTGTATGTGAGTCCGGGGGAATCGACGACAATCGAGTATGAGTATCGCCTCCCGTTTCGCGTGACGGAAGCGGACTATGCCTCCTATTCCATTCTCTTCCAGAAGCAGAGTGGATCACTTGGGAGTACGATACAGAGCACGGTCGATTTCCCGGATGCGTATCAGCTCGAGTGGCAGACCGGTGAGTATCAACGCAGGAATACGATGCTCCGTTTCGAATCGACGCTGGAGAAAAATCTCTTCCTCGGTGCGGTATGGCAGACCGTGTCGGGTGGAGAACATGAAAAATAAATATACGATATGAAGACACTTGTCAAAAAGTTTTTTTGGTGGTCGGAGAAACCACTCGATAGCATTTCTCTCGCCGCGCTCGTCATCGCGATTTCCGGTATCGGGAGTCGTCTCCTCGGACTCCTCCGGGATCGGCTCCTCGCATCGCAATTCGGGGCAGGAGACACGCTCGATGCGTATTATGCCGCGTTTCGCATTCCTGATTTTCTCTACAGCCTCCTCATACTCGGAGCGCTCTCATCGGCATTTATCCCGGTGTTCACGGATCTCATCGAATCGGATCGGAAAGCCATGGCATGGAAACTCGCTTCGACCGCTATGCAGTGGTTCATGATCGTGCTCGGGGGGGTTTCGGTCATCGTATTCTTCTGCTCTCATCCCATCACGGCATTTCTCGCTCCCGGATTTCATGGGACGAAACTCGCGGAGACCGAGCTCCTCATGCGCATCATGCTCCTCTCGCCGATATTCCTCCTCCTCTCGGCGGTGGTCGGTGGTGTGCTCGTTTCATTCCGGAAGTTTATCGCGTATTCTCTCGCGCCTATTTTTTATAATGTTGGCATCATTATCGGTATCACCTGCCTCGTCCCTACCTTGGGTATAGCGGGACTCGCTTGGGGAGTCGTCCTCGGGGCATTGCTCCACCTCCTCATCCAGTGCCCGGCTTTGTATCGATCAGGATTTCAGTACTCATTTTCTCTCCGGGAACTTTGGGTCAATCAGGCGATGCGCCGAGTTTTCTTCCTCATGATCCCGCGTTCCCTCGCCATGGGGGTGAATCAGGCGAGTCTCCTCATCGTCACGCTCTTCGCATCGACGCTCGCTTCGGGGAGTATCGCGGTACTCGCGCTCGCGAACAATATCCAGAGTGTACCACTCGGGCTCTTCGGCGTATCCTTCGCACTCGCGGCATTTCCTGCGCTCGCGGCATCACTCGCGAAGGGGAATGAACGGGCGTTCCTCCAGACGCTCGCGCGGACTACCAGGCGCATCCTCTTCTTCGTCGTCCCGTGTTCTCTCCTGTTCATTATTTTCCGAGCGCAATTCGTCCGGGTGATCCTCGGGTCGGGGCATTTCAATTGGCAAGATACCATCCTCACCTTCGAGACGATGAAGTTCCTCGCGGTATCGCTCTTCGCACAGAGTCTGGTGCCACTCTTCGCGCGGGCATTCTTCGCCCTCCAGGATACGCGGACACCACTCCTCATCGCGCTCGTGAGTGAGATGATACATATCGCCCTCCTCCCGTTCCTCATACCGATATATGGTGTGGAGGGTATGGCGATGGCGTTCTCCGCAGGGACGATCGCGAATGGACTCCTCCTTTATCTCTTCCTTCGGCGACGATTTGCTTCGTGGCGGGATAGCGATTTCTTCACGCCGGCGTTGAAGATAGCCCTCGCATCATTGGTCGCGATGGTCGCGGCACAGCTCTCGAAATATGTCTTCGGTTTCGTCAATCCGACCGAGCATGATCTCGACACTTTCGTCGAGGTCTTCACTCAGCTCAGTATCGGTATCGGCACGGGCGGTGTCGTCTTCGTCCTCGTGGCGAATTGGTTGCGCGTAGAAGAATTAGAAGAAATCCGGAAATTCATCTGGTGCAAGGTACTCCGTCAAGAGCCAGGATCCATCGCCACCGCCGAGTCCAGCGTGGAACACGGTGGGAATGAAGCATAGTCTCAAATCATGAAATGATTTGAGAAAATTCCAAATTTCAAATATCAATTTCCAAATAAATCCAAATCATAATACAAGGAATTTTGTAATGAGAATTGGCGGGCACCTCTTGACTGTTGAGTACAGATAGGGCTGTTGTACTTTTCAGAAGGAGTGATATAATTCACAGCATGAAAAAGAAAATACAGAAAAAAGAAGTGGCGATGGTATTCACTTCCGATGAAGTGATGTCATTACTGAGGCACATAGATGATCGTATTCAGTCAATCATTGAAGCCGGAAAAAAGAATGATGAACGACGCACGAATCGTTTGAAAAAAATCAAAAACAAATAACAAATCAGCGGACGCACTCTCCGGAGGCGAGCAAGCCCCCCAAGGGGACAATGGCCGCTCACACAAATCTATGCTCCAATCAGAATACGATGTAATAGTAAGGCACAAGAGATTGAAGGTACTCCTCATCATCCTCACAGCTATCACCGTCGCGGTGGTAGTGTATACTGTCATACGGGCAGGGAAGGAAGAAATGCCGGTATCGGCACCAGCAGTGGTAACACCGAAGGGTGATACGGAAAAACCATCACCAGTATCTCCTGAAGAGAATAAGAATCAGCCTGGAGTCATCAATATGGCACCAGGGGAGAGTTATAACCCTACGAAGCAGGGAGAATCAGTACAGCAACCAGTGAGCGCGGGGACGAGTTCTGCCGAAGCGGAGAGGGATCGATTGCGGGAAATCGGGAGCAAAATTCCCGTTCCTCCGCCACCACCAGGGGTGAAATAATTGACATGGTAAAGTTTTTTCTTTAGGATAGAAATATGAATCAAATCAGCATGGACAACCGGTATTTTTTTAGCTTCTGGTTTACCGACCGAGGTCGGTTTGTTTTTGCTGATAGAGGATAGGTGTCGTATCTTAGTCATCAAAAAGAAGCCGGTCTCACGGGGAGACCGGTTTTTTTGTTCGATCGTTAACAATATGAAAGGGGAAGTCACCATGTGTGAAAGCGAATGGCAAGGGATTGAGAATCGAGCGCGTGGTCATTATTTGCAACGGCTCCGTACCCTCAAAAATGAAGGGATACGGGATGTGCAAGGAGAGGCTATGGTTCGTGGCGTATTGAATGCCCTCGCCGACGGGGTTCTTTTCGAAAGTGATTTCTCCAATTGTGGTATTGATGTTTCGGAAATACGAAACGCAGTACCATCCTGACATTTGTCGGATGAGGTATGAGGTGGAGTAGTAGCCACCTCTTTTTCTTGCCCCGTTACAGATCTAAAATCTGTAACGGGGCTTGCTTGAAAGTATATTTTCCCGTAAGGTAAGGATTATATGAACCAGGAAAATATTCGAAATTTTTGCACCCCGTAAAATTCCGACCAGTCGGAATAACGGGGCAAGTCATCGCTTTACACTATTTATGGAACAATCACACATAAGAAACTTCTGCATTATTGCACATATCGACCATGGGAAGAGTACGCTCGCGGATCGGCTTATTCAGCTCACCCATACGGTCGAGGATCGGAAGATGAAGGAGCAACTCCTCGATCAGATGGATCTGGAACGGGAACGGGGGATTACGATCAAACTGCAACCGGTCAAAATGAGGTATCATTTTGAAATTCCAAATCCCAAGAAACAAGATACAAATGAGGAAAGAAATTTGGAAATTGGAAATTCAAATCAAGAGTATGAGCTGAATCTCATCGATACTCCGGGACATGTGGATTTCCATTATGAAGTATCACGGTCGCTCGCAGCGGTAGAGGGTGCGATCCTCCTCGTCGATGCGACGAAGGGGGTGCAGGCGCAGACCCTGGCGAATCTGTACCTCGCGATCGAGCAGGGACTGGAAATTATTCCCGTGGTGAACAAGATCGACCTCCCGAATGCGCAGGTGGAGAAGACGAAGAAAGAGATCGTGCACATTCTCGGGTGTCGGGAAGAAGATATCCTCGAGGCATCGGGGAAGACGGGTATCGGCGTCCGGGAAGTATTGGAGCGTGTCATCGAGCGGGTGCCGAGTCCACGGGGGAACCGTGATGGGCGACTTCGCGCGCTCATCTTCGACTCGGTCTATGATTCGTACAAGGGCGTGGTCGCATTCGTCCGCGTGGTGGATGGTACGGTGAAACGGGATACGAAATTGTACATGCTCGGGACACAGCGGGCGAGCAGTGCGGTGGAGGTGGGGATATTTTCTCCACAGCTCGTCGCCATGCCAGAACTCATCGCGGGAGATATCGGGTATATCGCGACGGGGCTGAAGGATGTATCCGAGTGTCGTGTGGGTGACACCGTCACGATCGAGCCGAAGGAACATGAAGTGCTGACGGTAGAATCACTCCCTGGGTATCGAGAGATAAAGCCGGTCGTGTACGCGAGTTTCTACCCGCTCGATGGCGATGAATATGGCGCGACCCGTGATGCGCTCGGGAAATTGAAATTGAACGATGCCGCATTTACCTTCGAGCCGGAGTCGAATCAGGCACTGGGACGGGGATTCCGGTGCGGATTTCTCGGACTGCTTCATTTGGAAATCATTCAGGAACGACTGCGACGGGAATTCGGCATGACACCGACCATCACGACGCCATCGGTCGTGTATGAATTGGAATTGCGGGGTATTCCGGAGCGCGTGCTCATGTACTCACCATCGGAGATGCCGGATCCCGCGTCGATTGAGAAGATCTATGAGCCATTCGTCGACCTCTCCATCATCGCCCCCTCGGAATACTTGGGGAATATCATGCACCTCATGGGCAAGATTCGCGCGGAGTACAAGAATACCGAATACCTCGATCAGGGGCGGGCGCTCCTCTCGTTCGACGCGCCACTCATGGATGTGATCGTGGATTTCCATGACGATTTGAAGAGCGCGACATCCGGGTATGGATCGATGAATTACGAACCCATCGGATACCGTGAGTCAGATGTTGTCCGGCTCGATATCATGGTGGCGGGGGATATGATCGATGCGTTCTCGCGCATGGTGCCGAAGCGCAATGCCTATGAGGATGGCAAGGTGACGGTCGAGAAATTGAAGAAAGTGATCCCTCGGCAGAATTTCGCGGTGGCGATACAAGCGGCGATCGGGAGCAAGGTCATCGCGCGGGAGACGATATCGGCCTTTCGGAAGGATGTGACTGGCGGTCTCTACGGAGGGGATTTCTCGCGCAAGAAAAAACTCTTGGAGAAGCAGAAACGCGGGAAGAAGCGCATGAAAGATGTGGGCAAAGTATCCATTCCGAGCGAAGCATTCCTCGCGATTCTCCGGAGAGGGGAGAATTAATCGTTTGGCGTATCGAGAAATCTTCTCAAAACCAATTTTCACAACCTGTTACCTGAAACAGCTAACGCGGTCTTTGAAAATTGTTTTGAGAAGATTTCGTGTTGAGTAGCGGGAGCGGTCGTTCCGCTTTTGGAGCGGTGCAACCGCTGTTTGAAATTTTTTAGTACTCGTTATTGCTGTGATACAGGGAGAAATCTTTTGAAAGCAAATTTTCACGACCTGTGACCTCAAAAGAGCTCAGCGGTCTTTGAAAATTTCTTTCAGAAGATTTTGTTCGGGGTAGTTCTTTATTTTTTATTGAGCGATATGTCGCGGTGAGAGCGGTTGTTCCGCTTTTTGCACTTTACTTTCCCTTTTCTTTTGAAAAGGATATAATAGTGAGGTAAATCGTTGAATGAAAATATATGGCATTAGAATTTACGGATGCGAATTTCGAGGCGGAAGTCATGAAGAGTGAACAGGCGGTATTGGTCGATTTCTGGGCACCGTGGTGCGGACCGTGCCAGATGATGGGACCGATCATCGATCAGCTTTCGACCGAACTCTCCAATGTGAAAATCGGCAAGCTCAATGTCGATGAGAATCCTGATACGGCATCAAAGTACGGTATCCTCTCTATCCCGACGATGAAGGTATTCAAGGCAGGTGCCATCGTGAAGGAATTCGTGGGCGTCCAGCCCAAGGACACACTGAAGGCGGATCTCTCGGCATTGTAATTTTTTGAGGGGAGGGATATGAAAATATACAAAGAAAGAGTCGCATTCGAGACGAAAACACAGATCGAATTTATCGATATTACGGATAAGGTGCAGGAGGTGATCGACCGTTCGGGTATCCGCGAGGGACAGGCACTGGTGTATTCCCAGCACAGCACACTCTCCGTCATCATCAATCATAATGAGCCGATGCTCCTCCAGGATTTCATGCGCATCCTCTACCGGCTCGTGCCGGTCGATGAGCAGTACTCGCATGATCTCTTCGAAATCCGTCGGGATTCCGTCTCGGATGGGCGATCCAATGGACATTCGCATTGTAAGGCGTTCCTCATGGGGTCAAGCGAGACGGTGCCGATCGAGCGGGGGAAGCTCTTCCTCGGCGATCGACAGAATATCTTCGCGGTGGAATTCGATGGGAGCCGGAAGCGGGATATACTTGTCCAAATCATGGGACTCTAAGGTGTAAGACTTTACTATTTGACGCATTTCTTCGTTCCCATCTCCGGTACTCGACACCGTACTTTCATCAGTACGGCTTACTCCGTTCCTCGATGGCGCCTCGAACTGCATTCAAATAGAAAAGTCTTACGGAATTATGCAATATGAGTCGACTCGTGAATGATCTCATGTATCACGGGTATCTCCATTCGGATGGGGTTATCTCGGCGATGAACAGCGTCAATCGTGCGGATTTCTTGGCGCCTACATTTCGGGAACAGGCAGAGGTGGAGATGCCACTCCCCATCGGACATGGTCAGACCGTGACACCACCTCGGACGACGGCGATTATGCTGGAACTCCTCGATACGAAGAAGGGGCACCGCGCTCTTGATGTGGGGACGGGATCCGGGTGGACGGCGGCGCTCCTCGGGCATATCGTCGGAGATGGTGGTGAGGTCATCACCATTGAGCGTATCGAAGAATTGTACGATATCGCGAAGGTGAATATCGAGAAATACGGGTATCTCACAGATCAGCGCGTGAAATGTATCCTGGGGAATGCGGTGGAAGGGTACCCGGCAGGCGCTCCCTTTGATCGGATTCTCGTCTCTGCCATGGCGAGCTCGGTTCCGGAAGTTTTCCAACAGCAATTGAAAGTCGGCGGGAAGATGGTCATCCCTATCCATAACAGTATCTGTTATATCGAGAAGCGCGGGGAGAATGATTTTTATAAGGAGGAATTCGCCGGATTTAATTTCGTTCCGTTTGTCAGGCGATCGGCATTTTGAAAGATATCCTCTATGCGTGTATTGAAAAACATTATTGGTCTTTTTTTGTTGCTGTTGATCGGTGCTATTTCGTCTCATTTCTTCGTACGGCATGAGAGCGGGAAAGTCCTCTCCTTGCGTGACCCAGTTTCTTTCTCAGTGATGCGAGGGGATACGACGATGGATGTGGCGAGGCACCTCTCTGCGGCGCATATTATCAATTCCGAATCAGTGTTCCTCTGGTATCTCGCTGAGACGAGGCAATGGGGGAAATTTATCGCGGGGAAATATGTTTTCTCGGGCGAAGTAACTTTGAATGACATCGCGGGGAAACTCATCTCGGGCGAAGTGGTGCCGAAATCAGCGAGGGTTACTTTTCCAGAAGGATTTACCGCGAAGCAGATGGCGGCGCGACTCTCGGAGAACAACCTGCCAGGAGAAGCATTCCTCCGGCTGGTGCGATCGCCGACGCGAGAGATCTTGCAAGCGAATCCGATCCTCTCGGATCTGCCGGCGGATGCGACTCTGGAGGGATTCCTCTTCCCGGATACCTATGAATTTGCACGGGAGGCGAGTGCCGAGGATATCGTGGATATTTTCCTCTCGAATTTCGATACGCGCTTCGATGATTCATTGCGGACGGAGATGAATCGGCAGGGGAAGTCACTCTTCGCGGTAGTCACTCTGGCGAGCCTCCTCGAAGCGGAGGTGCGAACCGAAATGGATCGGAAGCTCGTCTCGGATTTATTTACCCGTCGTCTCGGCGTGGGGATGCCCCTCCAGAGTGATGCGACGGTGCGGTATGTGCTCGGCATTGATAAAGCGCAGTATTCAGGCATTGATATAGCAGTACAATCCCCGTATAATACCTATACGAATAAAGGATTGCCGAAGGGACCGATTGACAATCCAGGGATAGTCGCTCTACGGGCGGCACTGTTTCCGACCACGAATGACTTTTGGTATTTCCTTTCCGATCAGAAAACGGGCGAGACTATTTTCTCTCGGGACTTCGAAGAGCACAAGCGAAATAAATCCCTGCATGGGTTGTAGAGTTTCTCCTTGCCGTCGTTCCGCGTTTTGGAGGGTGATTTTATTTTAACGGTCGCTCCGCTTTTTGAGCGGTGCGTCCGCTGAAATAAAATTACCTACGACCGTTAAAATGAAATGACGAAGTGTCAAACGGAAAAAATTATATGAAACAAAAAATTATTACGGGACTCTTTTTTCTCTTGGAGGGCGTGTGCTCGTTTTTCGCTTGGCAGTCGCTCTATCAAGCGGTACTTCTCTCAGGATCGAGTCATTTTCTCGTCCCGAGTATTCTCTTTTCTATGCTCGCTGTACTCTTGCTCGTTTGCGTCGTACTCTTTATACTCCCGCTCTTTCGTGTCATCGCGATCGGGATAGCCCTGCTCCCGGTATTTGCTTTCGGATGGTCTGTCACTTCTTTCGTCGCCCTCCTCATTGCTTCCCTCTTTTGCTATTGGAGCCTCTCGTCGATCGACCGTGAATTGTCTGAGCATGTGACGGTGCGGTATGTG
>JBATLQ010000010.1:0-3899 GCA_049289395.1 Candidatus Moraniibacteriota bacterium
GGTCGGCATACTCTCGTCCCGCTTCCCGTTCTCGTCGCAAAAATAATCACTCCCCATGAAGTTCTTCTCTGGGTCGACACTCGTGTACTCGACCGCGCAATAATTCTTCTCGCCTTCCGGTCCGAGCATATAGTAGAACCAACGGCCACCCTCACGGAAATCCAAAGAGACCGTCACTGCCTTCCATGGCTTCGGCGCCCACCACTCGCCGAGGATCTCACTCTCCGTATGCGCCGACCACACTCTCTCCACAGGAGCGTCGAACACTCGCTCCACCGTGAGTATCCCCCGCTCCATGTCCTTCACAAACTTCGCTTCGTACATATATATGAGTATGAATAATTATCGGTCTTTCATTGTACCACGACGATTTGAAATTTTCGTTGACCTGTCAAAGAGAGATGCTTTAGAAGGCAACAGCAATACTCTCGAATCATCAAAAAGGCCATCTAATACGGAATTCCTATGGACGCTGTAATTTAACCCCAGCCCCATCAGCGGCCACTTTGGTGCAATAGGAAAAATCCTCTATCGCTACCTTATTTCTGGCAAATGGATTTGGGATAAAAAAAGTATCACTGCCAATTCCCTCTTCGCTTACATTAATATTATATAAATCATTTGTTGCAAAGATCACTCCACTAATAGATTTGTACTCTTCTGATTGAAATATACCAACCTTCACAGCATCACCCTTGAGACTCCTAGCCTCCGCCCTCTCTTCTCGAAATACACCCGTTTCAACATTGTTGGGATCACTATTAAAGAAAACGACCTGATTGCCCATCCCAAAAAATAATTGCAATATAATTTGCACGGGATCCATTCCATCATCAAAAAGATGGCTATTAATAGCAATTATAAATGGGTCTTCATTTTTGACACCATTGCGTAAATATCCAGATTGATATTTTAGATACTTCTGTTTTATGGCTGTTTTTAGCCTTAAAACCACGGGATCCGTTCGATCACTAATCAATCCTCCATATGAGGCAGATCCATTCTTAGCAATTTCCTCACGAATAAGTGGCAACTTATTACCATTTTCCTCACTACCATTATCCGGAGCCGTTGCCTCAATCCAAACTTCCTTTCCACTTATTACCCCTTTAAAGTCTGGTAATCCATTCTCGGGCTTATTCAACAAACTAAATCTTGTATTCAGTAATTTCCCACAATAAAGTTCCCATATCCTCTGATGAAACTCCTTCTTTATCCTCTCTGGAAACTGTCTATCAAGATAAGCTCCCACTTCAAAAAACCAGCTCTCCATCATTTCTTTTACTGAGACGACACGATCATAATCAAAAGAAGCCAGCATAGCATAAGAGACATCCCAGCCAAGTTCAACTGCACAACTTTTAATAAAATCCCGGTCTGAAGAAGTAGAAATCTCCTCGCTAAATAAAGCCATATCTTCTACATATTGCCCTTAAATACAAACCCGAGCTCACCAATGCCAACATCGACAACCAAATCAAGGCTTTTATCTGACTTTCCCAAGGTGAAGCAAGTTTCAACAAAGATTCTACTAGCATCTGTTATATAATAATAACATTTCTTACTGGGATACTTTTTCTCCTTAGTAAGTTCGACTGATCTTCCCCCAAGCTGGAAAATTGGGAAATCTTCTAATGATAGCAACTTGTTTTCATAATATTTAATATGTTTCTCTGGATCTAGCCCCATTTCTTTAGCTATGACTTGTATCTCCTCATCCCATGTACTGGACTGCTTATCCAAATCAAAGCTTGTAAAAACAACAGGGTTGCTCCCAACGCTATGCTTAGAAACCTTAGTCACCCTCCTATGCATATTAATCTCCAACCAATCGCTCCCTTCATTGATAATACTTGGTTGATGAATCGAATAATGATGGCGAGTTCCAACAAAAGATACCAGAATATTGTTACGGCCATCTCTTAATTGCGAAAATTGAAGCTTAACAAAAGGAAATTCCTCTTTGTTTGGTTTTTTTGCTACCAAATATAATATAGGCCTAACAAGTGATATTTTCATGACCCCATCATACTCTCTACTCAAAAGAAAAGAAAAAAACCGCCTGACAACATGTGTCAGACGGCTCGAGGCGAAATTCCATCCTCATCAGGCCGAGGGAGGTGGGCCGGCATCGCTGATATGTGGTAACACATAAGCCGCGACCGCATCCAGGTTATCTGGAGGCACATCCAGATCGATCAGCCGCGGATCCACCTTGGCCTGAAAATAAGTCATGACATTGGGAATCTCGATTCCCTTCATCGTTTCAGGCTCTGCCATGCTAAACCGGTAGAATGTTTCCGGCTGTCCAGGCATGCCCAGCGTCAGAGACCAACCGAACAAGTTTTCGCCGTCACCTGACAGTAGAGTGACGGTACGGCAGATAGAGCCGCGGTCACCCACGAGAGACAGCCCACCGATGACAACGGCCTCGCCAGGTTGAAGCTCCGACTCCTCGCCCTCAGTCTGCACCTGGATCGATTCTGGCATCACCGGAAGCACCTTAGCCTCCACATATCCCCAGTACTTTGGCGCTGTCACCGGTGACCAGAGGAAGCATGTGGCGATGAACTCGTGCGTCACGCGGTACAAACCGTCCGCACACAGCACGACGAAGTCGTCAGCGCAATCGACCCGTCCAGAATTCAACCGATTGAAGCAGAATTTATGTTTACCGAAAGCGTCGATCTCTTCCTTGGTAAACGGGAGCCAGCCACCACGATCTTGGCAAAGCCTCACAATCCATCGCGCCGAAACCTCGGTTTGAGTATTGCCGAAGGCCTCAAAAAAATGCTCGTCGATGCCGATATGACCCGGAGCGATGGGATATCCCTCTTCCTCCGCCTTGCTTTCATCAACGATCCTCTTCTTCATGTAATTCTCCTGGACAGACTCGACTCACCACACACCCCGCATGATGCTTGTCGGAACTATCCAGGAATATATAAAAAGAACACCGAAAAATACCATATAATACATATTATGTCAATGATTCGATTCCTGATTCCAACCAACGAAGTAATAACCCGCAGTAAGGCGGGTTTTTACTCTGCGCTCTGAAAATACCTATCGTCCCTCCAAAAGTTTCACGAGGAGGCGTACCGGTGTGCCGGCTGCGCCTTTCGCGAGGAATTCACCTTCGATACTCGTCATGCGTGGTGCGATATCGAGGTGCACCCACGGGTACCCGACGGCAAATTGTCTCAGGAATGCCGCCGCCGTGATCGCACCGCCATAGCGAGTCTTCCCGATATTACTCCAATCACCGACCGTACCTTTGATTTCCTCATCGTATTCTTCCCAGAGCGGGAGCGGCCACACGAAGTCACCGGACAATTCTCCGAGCTCACGAAATTGTTTTTCCAATTTTTCATCCGTCGTGAAGAGCGCTGATGCCCGTTCGCCAAGCGCGACGACCGCCGCACCGGTCAGGGTCGCCACATCGATGACGAGCGACGGCTTGTATTTCGAAGCGTAGGTCAATGCATCCGCGAGGATGACGCGTCCTTCGGCATCGGTATCACCGACTTCGATCGTCTTCCCGGACATGGAACGAAGCACATCGCCTGGTCGATAACTTTTTCCCGACGGCATATTCTCTACCGCTGGCACTAATGCAACTAAGTTGCATTTCACTTTCAGTCGCGCAATCGCCGCTACCGTATGCATCACGGCGGCACCCCCGGACATATCCATGTTCATCCCGACCATGCTATTGCTCGGCTTCAAGTTGATACCTCCCGTATCGAAGGTCACCCCCTTGCCAACGAGTACAACCGGTCCGACACCCTTCTTCCCTTGCCCCGAGGCAGAGCTTTTCGGGGCATTCATATACTCGAGGATGATAAATTTCGATGGGAAGTCCGATCCTTTCCCCACCCCGAGTACTCCGCCCATAC
>JBATLQ010000011.1:0-4408 GCA_049289395.1 Candidatus Moraniibacteriota bacterium
ACTCCGACCGAAGGGGAATACCTCATCGACGGCCAGGATGTCTCTACGCTCCCCGATGATACGCTCGCCGAAATCCGCATGAGGAAAATCGGATTCGTGTTCCAGTCATTCAACCTCCTCCCACGAACGACCGCACTCCGAAATGTCATGCTCCCACTCATCTACGAGGAAGTCCCTCGAGCTGAACGGGAAAAGAGGGCAGGGGAGGCACTCCTCATGGTTGGGATTCCGAAGGAACGATGGGCACACCTCTCCAATCAACTCTCTGGTGGACAAGTGCAACGAGTCGCCATCGCAAGGGCACTCGTCAATAATCCATCGCTCATCCTCGCTGATGAACCGACCGGCAACCTCGATACGAAAAGTGGGGAACAGGTCATGCAGACCTTTCAACAGCTCAATCGCGATCAGCATCATACCATCATCCTCATCACGCATGAGGATGCGGTCGCCGAATACGCCGACCGCATCATCTTCATCCGTGACGGAGAGATACTCGAAGACCGAATGAATACGAAGAAAAAAAATCTCTTACTCTGAACTCTCCTTGCTCGCCTCTCATCTCTACCCTCTCACCTCTTCACCCATATGCTCCTCCTCGATACTTTTTCTGAAACATATGATGCAATCGTGGTGAACAAATCACGATCAGCTTTGACCATACTCGGCATCGTCATCGGCATCGGTTCCGTCATCGCCATGACGGCCATCGGTCAGGGCGCCCAAAATTCCATCGCGACCAATATAGAGGCCATCGGTTCCAACCTCATCATCATTCGTCCAGGAAATCAGCAGGGTCCGGGAAATGTCGTGAGCCAAGGACAAGGATCCGCACAAACGCTCACACAGAAAGATGTGGTAGCGATTCAATCAGAAGGAACGGGTATAAAGGCAATCGCACCCGAAGTGAGCGGTCGATACCAAGTCACCAGCACCGGGAAAAATACGCGCACCTCAGTAACCGGCGTGACCTCCCTCTATGCGACCGTTCGCAATATCGAGATGTCTTCCGGGACATTCATCGATGCCAATGCGGAAAAAAGACTCGCGAAAGTCGCCGTTCTCGGACCGGAAACAGTAACGGCGCTCTTCTCGACCGATATCGATCCGATCGGTCAGAACATTCGTGTAAACGGTGTCGTATTCACCGTCATCGGTATCACGAAGGCACGCGGTGGAAATGGTTTCGGGAGTAATGACGATGTCATCTTCATCCCCATGACTACCGCCCAACAATTCCTCTCCGGATCCGATGCCATATCTGTCATCAACATATCCGCGAAAGATTCGGCAGTCATGCAGACCGTCCAAGACGAAGTCAGTGCCATCCTCCTCAAATCTCACAACATCACCAATCCAGCACTCGCGGATTTCCGTATCATGAACCAGGCAGATATCGTCGCGACTGCTTCTACCATCACCGGGACACTCACTGCCCTCCTCGGTGCCGTTGCCGGCATCTCGCTCATCGTCGGTGGCATCGGTATCATGAACATGATGCTGACGACCGTCACGGAACGCACCCGTGAAATCGGTCTCAGAAAGGCGATCGGCGCGAAACGAAGTGATATCAGTCTCCAGTTTCTCGTCGAGTCCGTCGTCCTTACTTTCATCGGGGGAATTATCGGCATTCTTCTCGGTTGGGTGATTTCCATCGCCATCGAACCATATGCTGGATTTACCACGCAGATTTCTTCTTCTTCCGTCATGCTCGCTGTCGGAGTCTCGACAGCCATCGGCATTATCTTCGGCTACTATCCCGCCCGACGCGCCTCCAAAATGAATGCCATCGTCGCCCTGCGCTATGAATAAGAGAACGAGAAACGGATTATGATTTCAAAAAACATTATCCTCGTCGATGAGAAGGATCGTACGATCGGAGAAGAAGAAAAAATGCGGACGCATGAGCTCGGACTCCTCCACCGGGCTTTTTCTGTATGGGTATTCAATGCGAGAGGGGAGCTCATGCTCCAACAAAGAGCCATCGAAAAATACCACTGTGGCGGGATGTGGACGAATACCTGTTGTAGTCATCCCTTTCCAAACGAAACCACCAAAGGTGCCGCGCACCGACGACTTCAGGAGGAAATGGGATTCGATTGCGAGCTCCGCGAAGTGACGGAATTCATCTATCATGTCAATTTCCCAAATGGTCTCACCGAACATGAATACCTCCATGTCTTCATCGGTCACTCTGATGCAGACCCCATCCTCAACCCCGAAGAAGCGAGCGCCTTCCGATGGATACCTATTGAAACATTGAAAAGAGATGTCGCACTCAATCCAGAACGGTACACTTATTGGTCCCGCCTCACGCTCGAAAAGCTGAGCACACAAAATCTCCTCCCAGACGCCTCGCTCTAAACCACTTCGCCGAGACTGAGCTCTGTGCTCTCATCCGAATACGCACCCTTCTTTAATGACAGCGACACCGATTCCTTATCGAGTCGTTTCGCCCGCTCTTCGATTTCCTTCTTCGTCGAGAGGGGAATACCGCCGAGAATTTTCCTGAGCATCACACCATCCACCTTGCGCACTTTCTCCCACTCACCGAGTGGTTCGAGGAGCTTTTTCAGTATCTCCTCATCATATTTGTAACTCCTCCGAATTGACTTCGCGATGATAGCTGTTTCACCGAACACGCGTTCCACGCCCTCCTGTTCCATGTATCCGAAGAGGATCTCCTGCAACTCAGCGAGGCGCTTCTTCTCCGCCGATTGTTTGTTTTTCAACTCGGCATATTCCGACACTGCGCCCTTCACCTCATCCGTCTCGAATTTCCTCGTCTCGACGAATTTATGTTTCCACAGAGGACAGATTTTTTGAAAGCCACACCAATCACAGAGTGGCGAGAGTATCGGCTCGAACTCCTCCTTCTGAATATGCTCGATCACCTCGAAGACGCGTTCATCGAGTCTCGCGAGGTCATCCATTGTCCGCTTGGCGGAGAGTTTTACACCATGCTTCAGGAAATACAGACTCACTGTGATACTCCCGATGCGCTCGCGTTCCGCCGGGTACCGGTCGAGGAATGCCTTGAGATATACCGTGAGCTGGAGGTCTTCATCCACCTTCGACTGCGGTGGCATTTTCTTCGTCGTCTTATAATCAATGATCTCATATCCATCTGCAGTCTTGTCGATCCGATCGATGGATCCGGCGATGATATGCTGACCCACTTTCTCATTGCCAATTTCAATTTGGAAACGACTCTCGAGATCCACGATAACAGCCGAGGAAATATCATTCGACTCATAATACCGACGGATCATATCGACGCCCTGTGTGAACGCGGCGCGCTCTTCCAACGGTGAGTCAAAGACATCATCACGCCATCCCCGAGAGAAGTGATCGATCGCCTGCTCGAATGTCGGCGAAAGGAGTGCCGGCGTATGGATGAATTTCATCGTCGAATGGATGAGCGTTCCGAAGAGCGCCTCCTTCGACTTGGGTTCCGGAATCCGATCGATCTGGCGATACTTATACTTGAGCGGACAGCTCTGATAGGTATCGATACTGGAATACGAGAGGCGCATACGCGGACTGTACAATGAAGTAAATACGATTCTTATTGTTCCAGTCTATCAGAAAACCAACACTCTCAATCATTGACAAAACACTTATTCTCATGTACAATATATCATACGCTGTTCCTCACCAACTATTCTGCATGGAGGCTCCTATGGATCAAAAAATGGAAATTGCTCTCCTCAAAGCCGAGAATGCGAGGCTTCGCTCAATCATCTATCGGCTCCTTCGGTTGTTTCACAGTTTCTCACGACGAGAGAAAAAACCGAACGAGCGACTCCTGAGATTCGGTCAGACTCCCATCGACCTCTACAAACAAAACAGTGGTCAGGTCTGATTACGTAAATTCAGGCGGGGGAATCTCCAGGGCAAGCAGGGGCATCTAAGGAAGAAGGGTTCGCGCGGAGACAATATCTACCTGCTCGGCACACCATTCACTGAGATGCCTTTCTTTTTTTCAGCAAGAAAAGGAGGCGAACATCATGAAAGAAGATATGCATTCCTTTTCCTCCAAAAAAACGATGGCTTTACTCAGGGCAGAAGTATATCTATAGTGTCGTCAAATGTAACTTATGCGACATAGTATGAGGATGAAGGGCGTCTTGAATGCTCCTCTTAAAAATACTATCTTTCTTCGTTCTTAAAAAAATTCAATCATTTTCAGATACATCTATGTACCTGGAAATCATATGAAACGGTTCTTCATCACTATACTCCCACTCTCTTACCCCCACTCTTTCTTTTATATCTTTTTATACTCTGTATTTTTTATTGTAGAATTTGAAATTTGATATTTGGTATTTTTCTCCCTCCCCCATTTTCTGCAAAAAGAGCCGGGGGAATATGAGAGTATAAAAAAAGCATGAGCAAGACGGTCATC
>JBATLQ010000012.1:0-9652 GCA_049289395.1 Candidatus Moraniibacteriota bacterium
CCACACAGCGGTCCCCGCCCCGCTTCATCGATACCGACAATCACTTTGTCCGACTCAATTACTTGTACATTTTCCATACCGATATTCTGTCAGAGAATGGTTGATTTGCAAAATTTCCCGCACTCTAGTACCCTAAGAAACGATTCGTATTTCACCATTTCGTTTCATTAACAAGGAGAATCACCATATTGAAGCTTGGACTTATCGGTATCTTCACCCTGATAGCGGTCTCTGTCATCGGGGCGTCATCGATGGACAGCAGTACAAAAACGCTCATCCTCTGTATCCTGCTCGCAGGCGTCGCAGGAGCATCGCGACCGATCATCCGGGACATCGTGGCGCGGTATCCCACCGCGATTCCGCCAGACGAAGGCTAGGTGCCCATCGGAGCACCTCGCCACCCACACATCAAAGCCCGCTTGCACAGGGGCTTTTTTTCTTCCCGAAAATACGCTATTCTAGAGAAGTAATCTCCCCTGCAAAACCCATGGATTCTTCCGGGCTATGAGGGAAGCACAAACCAATGCCAAATATCAAATTTCAAATACTAAATATTGCCTCGCCATGTTCGGCGTGGTTTTTTTATGTTTGAATTATTTGAATTTGATTTGACATTTGAAATTTAGACTTTGAAATTCCATTCCTATGTCCTTCACTCATCTCCATGTCCACTCGCACTACAGCTTCCTCACCGCCGTCGGCAAGATCGATGAGCTCCTTGACCACGCGAAAGAGCTCGGGCAAACATCCCTCGCTCTCACCGACTACACCGGACTCTACGGCGCGGTCGAATTCTATATCCACGCCAAAGAAAGAGGTATCAAGCCGATCATCGGTGCCGAAGTCTATGTGACGAAAGACCTCCACGACCGGAACAATACCTCGGAGAACCGAAGACGCAGCACACTGGTCCTCCTCTGTGAAAACGAGACCGGCTACAAAAATCTCATGAAGATGATTTCCGTCGCCCACCTCGAAGGTTTCTATTACAAAGCGCGCGTTGATAAAGTACTCCTGCGTAAATATGCGGAGGGACTCATCGCGCTCTCCGGATCCCTCACCGGCGAAGTACCCTCGGAGATTCTCTACGGCAATGACGCGCAGGCAAAAGAATCCGCTCTCGAATATCAGGATATCTTCGGGAAAAATAATTTCTTCCTCGAGGTACAGCCTCAGCCAAAATATGAGAATCAGAATATCGTCAACCAAGGCCTCGCCGCACTCTCGGCAGAGACCGGTATCCCGCTCGTCGCGACCGTCGATGTGCACTATGTGAAGAAAGAAGATGCCACCACTCAGGACATCCTCCTGTGTATCCGAGACAATAAGAAAGTCGAGGATCAGAATCGCGTGAGCTACATGCACCTCGACCTCTCACTCCGCTCCGAAGAAGAAATGCGTGATGAACTCCCGGATTTTTCGGTCGCCATCGACAATACCGCGAAAATCGCCGATCGGTGCACCGTCGAAATCTCCCTCGGACAGACTCAGCTCCCTCACTTCGATGTGCCCGAGGGCGAGACGACCGAGACGCTCCTCCGCAAGCTCTGCGAAAAAGGTCTCGCGAAACGCTATGGCGACGAAATACTCGAGAAGCATCGCGAACGCATGGAATACGAACTGTCCGTCATCGAGAAGACGGGCTATGCATCCTACTTTCTCATCGTGCAGGACTTCGTGAACTGGGCGAAAGACAACGGCGTCGTCGTCGGCCCTGGTCGCGGATCCGCAGCCGGCTCCTTCGTCGCCTACCTCACCGGCATCACGAACATCGACCCCATCGAATACAAACTCCTCTTCGAACGATTCCTCAATCCCGAGCGCGTCTCCATGCCGGATGTCGATATGGACTTCGCAGACACACGGCGTGACGATGTCCTCGCCTATGTCCGGAAGAAATACGGGGACGATCATGTCGCGCAGATCATCACCTTCGGAACCATGGCGGCCAAGGCGGCGATTCGCGATGTCGGTCGCGGACTCGGATTCCCCTACGCCTTCTGCGATCAGATTTCGAAGATGATTCCGATGTTCACTTCGCTCCAAAAGGCGATTGCCGAGGTACCGGAATTGAAGAAAATGTATGAGGAAAACAAAGACGCGAAACGACTCATCGAAACCGCGATGAAACTCGAGGGCAATGCTCGTCACGCATCCATGCATGCCTGCGGCGTCGTCATCACGAAGAATCCCGTCACCGACTATACCCCTCTTCAGAATGTCACCGGATCCAAGGTCGGCGTCGTCACCCAGTACGCTTCCTCGACGAAATCCAGCGCCGTGGAGAAAATCGGGCTTCTCAAGATGGACTTCCTCGGGCTGAAGAATCTCACCATCATCCAGAACACCATCCGTATCATCAAAGCCCTCGGACAGATGGACACGCTCGCGGACAAACTGAAACTCGATCCGAAAACCATCACCGTCTCCCAAATCATGGATCATCTCCCACTCGACGATGAGCTCTCGTTCAAGCTTTTCCAAGATGCCCGCACGACTGGCATCTTCCAGCTCGAAAGTAGTGGCATGAAGCGGTATCTGAAACAGTTGAAACCCACCGTCCTCGAAGACATCATCGCCATGGTCGCCCTCTATCGACCGGGTCCGATGGAATGGATCCCGGATTTCATCGATGGCAAGCATGGTCGCAAAGAAGTGAAGTACATCCATCCGTCGCTCGAACCGATTCTCCGCGATACCTATGGTGTCGCCGTGTATCAGGAGCAAGTCATGCAGATCGCAAGGGATCTCGCTGGCTTCACCATGGGCGAGGCGGATGTCCTCCGCAAAGCGATGGGGAAGAAGATCCTCCAACTCATTCAGGAGCAACGCATCAAATTCATCGACGATGCGCATACGAAAAAACAAGTGCCACGGGCAATCGCGGAAAAAGTTTTCTCCTTCATCGAACCGTTCGCCGGCTACGGATTCAACCGATCACACGCCGCCTGCTACGCACTTATCGGCTATCAGACCGCCTATCTCAAAGCGCATTATCCCGCCCCGTTCATGGCCGCCCTCCTCACGAGCGACCAGCACGACACCGATCGCGTCGCCATCGAAGTGCGTGAGTGTCGGGAGATCGGTATCGAAGTCCTCCCGCCGGATGTCAACGAAAGCTTCGAGGAATTCGCCGTCATTCGCGATGAAAACAGGAAAGAAAAAATCCGCTTCGGACTGAATGCGGTGAAAAATGTCGGTGAGAAAGTCGCGGCCGAAATCGTCGCCGAGCGGAAACGAAATGGGAAATTCCAGGACCTCACTGATTTCGCCGAACGCATCCAACACAAGGACCTGAACAAAAAATCGCTCGAAGCACTCGCGAAAGTCGGCGCGCTCGATCATTTCGCTGAACGCGGTCAGATCCTCGCGAGCATCGATGAGATCCTGAAGCATTCGAAAAATCGTGACCTCATCAAAAACTCGCATGCAGACAGTCTCTTCGGAGATCTACCGGTCGTCGTCTCCACGCTCCGCATGACGAGTGCCGCCCCCGCCAGCAAAAAAGAAGCCCTCGCCTGGGAAAAAGAGCTCCTCGGTCTCTATGTCACCGATCATCCGGTCAATGCATTCAAAGATTACCTCGCAGAGAATGCACTCCCTATCATCGACCTCGAAAAACAAGATGACAACAAGATCGTCCGCGTCGGTGGCGTCATCACCAATGTGAGAAAGGTGACGACGAAGCAAGGGGGTATCATGTTTTTCCTCGGACTCGAGGATCTCTCAGCTCGCGTCGAGCTCGTCGTCTTCCCACGCCTCACCGAATCGACCGAAGCACTCTGGGTCGAAGATCAACTCGTCACCGTCTCCGTAAAAGTCACGAGAAAAGACGGTCTCCTCCGCCTCTCCATCGAGGACGGGAAGAAACTCACTCACGATGAGATCAACCTCTTCCGTCGCATCGAGGCGACACGAAACAAAATCGCGACCGAAAAAAAACCGGAGCCTGATGCTCCGACCGAGGCAGAATCGAAGCCGATCGTCATCATCATCCGAAATGACGCTCCCGCACAATTCCTCGAGGAGCTCACCCGAACCCTGAAGACCTGTCCCATCGGAACCCATCCCGTCCACATCTCCCTCTACGGGAAAACCATCTCCACCGCCTTTAGTATCCAAAGCGACGACGCCACCCTCACTTCACTCCGCGGTGTCGATGGCGTCGAGAGTATTTCCTGATTCCGCCACTGACGAAACAAAGTCAAGTCCTATCGCAACAACATCCGAAGGACGATGAGAACGAACACAGCGTTCGCGAATACCAGGACGACAGATGAAATCGTTTTCATCTTTTTCACGAAGTCCTCCTTGGTCACGCCCTCCATCATGAGATTCCGCTTCACACGCCACTCATAGACCTTCTCGCCGAGATTCCCCCGGAGGAAACCGAAGAAGACGATATTCATCACGACCACCCACACTACCAAAAAAACGAGAGATTGCATTTCCTGATTCATATACAATTCATTATTATAGATTTCCTATAGATTACTCTATATCCTATTCTTTGATTTTTTTCCTTTCGTTTGATTTGAGAAAATTCTTTTCGGAAACGACCGATCGCCCCAGTTTTCGTTCAATTTGTTTTCTCGCCGAACCTGCTATTTGACCACCAGCCCGCGCGTCTTCTTTCAACATCGGAACACCGCGGGTATTTTTTGTACGATGAATTTCCGTCACGGTGCTTTCACCGAGCATCGTCAAAATCAATTCGATATCACCCATGTGGTCACGCAAATTTTGACGCTTCAGTCCCTTATGCTTTTTATATTCCGAAGGCGTCATACCAAAGGTTGCTTTCGATATTTCTGCGGTGAGAATTTCATAATCCCTTTCGGTATCTGCGCCCCGCTCATTCCATTCATCAGTCAGTTCTGCTCGAACCGCGATACCACGCATCCTTTTTTCAATCCAATTATCCGGATAGCCCTTGAGCTTATAGAGGAGCTTCGTGCGCTTCGTCGCCAACTCCGGGTTTTCTATTTCCTGAATTCGCTCAAACCCAACCTTGGCGAGCCACCGCTTCAATGGCTCAGCCTTCGTCGAAGGAATCGATTGAATGATGCGAAACATTCCCTCGGTATTCGCACAATCAGTTGTATATTTTTTGCCATCAGAAGCCTCTAATTTCAGTCCGTGACAAAATGTCACGACCTCACTTCCCTCCTCGACAAGCCTTTGTTTCAGCTTTCTCCAGTAAGCCCCCGGATCAGGACTCTCTGTAAGTACCATGCAAACATCAACGACAGAAAACCACCATTCCTTCTGGAAAAGTATTTTCCTAATTGATTTTCCCTTAAAAATGGCAATTTTATTTTCTAAAATTCGGCTCTTTTCCATACAATTACTTTTTTACAAAATCTCGTCACCGACTTTCCTCATATTATTTTTTCTCAGCTCTCACCACTTTGTATCGAAGCATGAGGGAACTCCCCTTCCGCTTCATATCGGTGAGCTTCACCTGCCTCGCGGTTAATCCCGAGAAGCCATCCCCATCGCACAGGGTCGGAGCAACTCGCCCACCTAAGATCAGATCACCGATTTTCAAATTGATTTCATCTACCAAATCATCTTTCAACAGAGAAAAGATAAGTTCTCCACCACCCTCCACCATGATCGACTTGATGCCGATGGCATACAATTCCGTCAACGCTTTTTTCAGATTAACCCGCTCTTTCCCATACACATACACTTCAGCCACATGACGGAATGCTTCGATTTGCGCACGCGATGATCGCTCTGTCGTGAACAAGATCTTCTTTGCATCCCCTTTCTTGAAAAAATCACCATCCGATTTCAATTTCGAAATATCCGAAACAATGCCAATCTTGATAGGTTCCAGCGTTTTCCCGAGCGCCAAGCGTTGTCGCTGCCTCTTAGCTGATTTCACCACGAGACCTGGATCATCGAGAAGAAGTGTGTTCCCACCGACCATGATAGCATCACAATTCACGCGATGGTCATACAAAAAACTTCTATCATCATCGACGGTTATCCGTGTATCGACATGCTGTGAAGCCGATATCTTTCCATCCAAAGACATCCCCGTACAGAGATATACAAAAGATCGATGCATCGTTTTCTTCTTTTTCAATGTTTCAGATTTCATAAATCACCCAGTATTCTACTCATATAATACCATGCGGCGATAATTCTTCAAGCATCACGATTTACGAAAATCAGGGGATGTGGCATACTATCAACTCAGACAATATGACCACACGACCATCAATGAATACAATCATCGTCATCATCGGTCCGACGGCTTCCGGGAAGTCAGATTTGGCAATCGCTTTGGCGAAGCAATACGATGGCGAGGTCATCTCGGCGGACAGTCGGCAGGTGTACCGCGGGATGGATATAGGCACCGGTAAGGTCCTAAAGGACCTTCTGGAAAACACAAATCTCAAAACACAAAAACCAAACAAACGAAAGAGCGCAGACTATTTTTCCGAGGGGATTGCTCATCACCTGATCGATGTCGCATCACCAAAGCGGGAATACAATATCTCGCACTTTCTCCGTGATGCGAAGAAGGCGATGGCGGATATGAAGCGCCGAGGAAAAACCGTGATTATCTGCGGTGGCACGCATTTCTGGATACAGACACTCCTCACGGGGCAAACACTCCCCGAAGTGAAGCCGGACAAGATACTCCGTGCTACACTCGAGAAAAAATCCATCGAAGAGCTTTTTACAATGCTTCAGGAAAAAGATCCGGAGCGCGTGAAAACTATCGACGCGAAAAATCCCTACCGACTCATCCGCGCCTTAGAAATTATCGAGTCTCTCGGCAAGGTCCCTCCTCCCATTCGACATTCGACATTCCCCGCCTGCTGGTCGGGCAGGGATATTCGATATTCATCATGTATCATCGCCCTCAATCCTGAGAAAGAAATCCTCCGCGAAAGAATACGAACTCGCCTCGAAAAGAGATTCGACGAGGGTATGATCGATGAAGTGAGACGACTCCGCACAGAGGGCATCTCCTGGAAACGGCTCGAAGGTTTCGGACTGGAATACCGATACATCGCCCTGTTCCTCCAGGGGAAAATATCAGAACATGCAATGAGAGAGAAGCTCTTCTTCGAAACCTGGCATTATGCGAAACGCCAACTCTCCTTCATCCGGCGCATGGAAAAGGAGGGATTTCCAATCCATTGGATTGAGAAATCAGGAGAAGCTCAAGAGATATTAGAACAAAAAAAGGCTTGAAAAAAGCCTTTTTTATATACTTAGTGATTCGATACTATATTTAATTATAGCACAATTTCATACTTTACGCAAGTGTCGGAAAATTACTGAAGTTTCTCTCGAAGAATCTCCATGACCCCCTGAGGGTTCGCCTTCCCCTTCATTTCCTTCATGACCTGCCCCATGAGAAACTGCAATGCATTCTGCTTGCCGGAATGATAATCCGTGACGGATTTCTCATTGGCGCGAAGTACGGTATCGACGACTGCCTCCAGCACTCCTGTATCACTCACCTGACCGAGATTGAGTCGCTCCACGATATGCGATGGATCATTGTCACCGCCACGATACATTTCGGTGAGTACCGTCTGTGCCGCACTCGAGTTAATCTTCCCATCGACGATGAGTCCAATGAACTCCGCATAATTTTCCGGCGTAAATGGAATATCACTGACCGTCTTATGCTGATCGGAGAGGTGCTTCCTCACTTCGGTAATGAGATAATTCGCCGCGAGCTTGAACGCCTTCTTGCCATCTCCTTCCATTTCATGACTTGCACTTTTCTCAGCCAATTCACTCGTCACCTGCTCGAAGTATTCTGAAAATTCGCGGTCTTCGGTAAGCACAAGTGCATCCGCCTCCGGGAGTGCATATTCCTCCATGAATCGCCTCAACTTCGCGTCCGGCAATTCCGGAAGCGTCGACCGTAATGCAGTGAAATACGCTTCCGAAAAATCAAAAGGTGGAATATCCGGCTCCGGAAAATACCGATAGTCATGTGCGGATTCTTTCTTCCGTTGGGAAACCGTCTCTCCCCTGTTCTCATCCCATCCTCTTGTTTCCTGAATAACCTTTCCGCCGGATTCCAATACTTCCGTCTGTCGTTTGATTTCGAAATCGACGGCTCGTTCGACGGTTTTGAACGAATTAAGGTTCTTCACTTCGACCTTCGTCCCGCTCAATCGATCTGCTCCTTCCGGATACAAAGAGAGATTCACCTCGCAACGCATCTGCCCCTTCTCCATATCCGCATCAGAGACTTCGAGGTATCGCAAAATCTGCCGGAGTTTCTGACAGAATGCCCGCGCCTCCTTGCCGGTCGAGAAATCCGCCTCCGTCACGAGTTCCATGAGCGGTACCGATGAACGATTGTAATCGACGAGCGTGTAGTCCGAACCGGTCGGGTGAAGGAGTTTCCCCGTATCTTCCTCGAGATGGATGCGAGTCACGCGAAATTGCTTCCCATCGATTTCCATCGCACCCATACCACAGAACGGTTCATCATACTGAGAAATCTGATACCCCTTCGGCAGATCGGGATAGAAATAATTCTTGCGATCGAATTTCGCATGCCGTGCCATCTCGCAATCGAGCGCGAGACCGACGCGCTGTACGGATTCGATCGCCTTCCGGTTCGGCACCGGCAGCGCACCCGGCTGACCCGTACACACGGGACAGATATGCAGATTCGGTTCCTTCTCCATGCCGAGGCCATTCTTGCACGCGCAGAACATCTTCGAAGCCGTCTTCAGCTCCGCATGCACCTCCATACCGATAGTGACATTGTATTTCATAGTTTGTAGAAGATACGAGATATTAGATACCAAGAAAAAAAATTACAAACCCGTACTTCCGAAAGCGGATTCTCCCCGCTCGCTCTCCAGCAATTCGGAAACTTCTTCCACGATCGGATGCTCCACTTTTTGAATCAAAAGTTGGGCTACCTTTTCACCAGCGGAAAATGCGATTGTCTCATCAGACAGATTCTTCGCGATGACAATCACATCCCCCCGATACCCCGCATCAATCACACCGCCCATAGTCTTCAGTCCCCTTTTCAACGCGATGCCGGATTTATCCCATATCAATCCAACATACCCCTCGGGAATGGCAAAAGCAAGCCCGGTCGCAATTCCCTTGCGTTCGCCCGGCGAAAATTCGATAGCCTCTTTCGTACACAAATCCAGCCCCGCATCATGCGCCAAAGCGAACTGTGGCACTTTCGCTTCCGGAAATAATTTTTTAATGGAAAGTTTCATGAAATTACACGCTACCGATTATCACCATCACCCAAGAGAGCCCCTCGCTCCATACGACTCTGCGTTTTCTTGATATTACTTTGCGCCACATCATCCAGTGAAACTCCAATCTCCGTCGCAAGTTGCGACATATACCAAAGCAAATCCCCGAGCTCCTTTTTGAGATCTTCTCGTGAGATCTCATCCAAAACACCTTCCTTCTCGCGAAGAATCTTCTTCACCTTGTCGGCCACCTCACCAGCTTCACCGGCGATACCGAGCACCGGATAGAGAAAGTTTTTTCCAGCGTCAGGATAAATAGCCGTTTTCCTGGACTCCTTTTGATATTCATTGAACTCCATATTTTTACAATTTTTTCAATGTCCGCACCCTCTGCCAAATGCGTTCTGCGATAACCTCACGAGCAAGTAATACTC
>JBATLQ010000013.1:0-1943 GCA_049289395.1 Candidatus Moraniibacteriota bacterium
ATCTTACTCTCCTTGTGGTTGGAAAAAGTTGTAGTAGGTACTCAATATATATTATACACCTAAATTGATATAAAGTCAATAGTATGCAGTTTTTTATCGCTGTAAAGGGCATTATTCGGCGCAAAGACGGGAAAATCCTCATCCTGAAACGGAGTGTCAGTGATGATCACTTGCCGGAGGTCTGGGAGACGGTGGGTGGCGGGATGGATACTGAAGAAACTCCGCAGGAAGCTCTCCAGCGGGAAATCAGAGAGGAAACGGGACTCGAAGTTTCTGTGGGGGAACCTTTCAATGTCTTTACCTTCCGGAAGCAGACGGGAGAGTTCAAGGTCGGGATTACCTTCCTTTGCGATACCGAAGATGATACGGTAGTATTGAGTCACGAACACAGCGAGTATCGATGGATCGAACCAGCGGAATTTCCAAATTTCAAATCGGTGCCATCTTTATATGAGGAGATCGATCGATATGTAAAATCAGTGAACAGAAGATAAGAATTGAAACAGCGGACTCCGCCAGCTGGCGGATCAAAAAGCGGAACGACCGATGTTGCTATAATGATATTTTTGAAAGTATGAAACCATTCTATATCACGACCGCTATTGACTATGTGAATGCGAGGCCGCATGTCGGACATGCGACGGAGAAGGTATTGACCGATGTCGTGGCGCGGTATCATCGCCTGAGCAATCCGGATACTTTCTTTCTCACGGGATCGGATGAGAATGGATTGAAGAATGTTCAAGCGGCAGAACGGGCGGGGCAACCGGCCCTGGAGTTCGTCGCGGAAAATGCGGAGGCCTTCAAGGAGCTGAAACAAAAATTAAATCTGTCTTTCGATGCATTCATCCGTACGACAGAGAAGCGACATTTCGATGGTTCGCAGAAACTTTGGAGTCTTTTCAAGCCGGAGGATGTGGAAAAGAGAGACTACCGTGGTTTGTACTGTGTGGGGTGTGAGGAATTCAAGATGGAGAAGGATTTGGTGGAGGGGAAGTGTCCGGAACATCTGAAGGAGCCGGAAGTGGTGGAGGAGCAGAACTGGTTTTTCAAACTCTCGAACTATAAGGCAGAACTTTCAAAAAAGATTCTCGAGAATGAGGTGAGGATCCTCCCGGACTATCGGCGCAATGAAGTCCTGTCATTCATCGAGGGACTCGAGGACTTCTCCATTTCCCGTTCGAAGAAGAGGGCTGGGGATTGGGGAGTGCCGGTGCCAGGTGATGAGACGCAGGTGATGTATGTCTGGGTGGATGCGCTCTCGAATTATATTACCGCGCTTGATTTCGCGACTGATGGGGAGTTGTATCGGAAATACTGGGCATCGGACGGGGAGCGGGTGCATGTGATCGGGAAGGGTATACTCCGTTTCCATGCGATCTATTGGCTGGCCATGCTCATATCAGCCGGGCTTCCGCTCCCGACCACGATCTATGCGCATGAGTATCTCACCGTGAATGGGCAGAAGATGTCGAAGAGTCTCGGGAATGTCATCGGGGTGGATGAATTGACAGAGAAGTTCGGAATCGATGGGACGAGATACCTCCTCTTGTCCGCATTGCCGTATTCGAAAGACGGTGATATTTCCTGGGAAAAAATGATCGAGAAGTACAATGCGGATTTGGCGAATGGACTGGGGAATCTTACTTCACGACTTATCAAGCTTTCGGAAAAGCTTGATACAAATAACAGTCAACAAATGACAGTCAACGGGGAGTATCTCAAGGAACTTCAGAAATTGATGGGTGAGTATCGTATTACCGAGGTACTCGAATCGATTATCGGAAGGACGCGCACACTCGACAAGCGAATCGCTGAGGTGAAACCGTGGGAGCTCGTGAAAACCGATATGCCGGCATTCGAGAAAGAGATGAACGGATTCCTTACCGAGCTCGCATTCATCGCTTCCTCGCTCCGACCATTCCTTCCGGAAACTTCGGAGA
>JBATLQ010000014.1:0-15516 GCA_049289395.1 Candidatus Moraniibacteriota bacterium
CCCATGACTCGGACAGATGCTGAAAGTCGGCGTCAAAGTGAAATAGGGTAAAGTATAATTCTCCGCGATTTTCCGGACGAGGTTCTTCGTCGCTTCCACATCCCACAATCGCTCGCCGAGAAATCCATGGAGCACCGTCCCACCCGTATACTTGGTCTGAAGTTTATCCTGCAAATCGAGAGCTTCGAAAATATCATCGGTATAATTCACGGGAAGCTGGGATGAGTTCGTGTAGTACGGTTCCGTCTCTCCCGATTTCACCCCCGCATCATTGGCGAAGATGATATCCGTATATCGTTCGCGATCGAGTCGTGCCAAGCGATACGATGTCCCCTCCGCCGGTGTCGCTTCGAGATTGTAGAGATTCCCCGTCTCTTTCTGATACGAGACGATCCGCTTCCGCATGTGAACGAGAATTTCTTCGGCAAGCTTCTGTCCTTCTTTCGTCGTAATACTCTTTCCGATGAGGTTCATGAGCGCCTCATTCATACCGAGGAGTCCGATCGTGGAGAAATGATTCGCCCAATACTCCCCGCGACGCATTTTAATCGGCGCGAGATAGTACTTCGTATACGGATAGAGCCCCTTGTCCGTCAATCCCTCGACGATCTTCCGCTTGATCTCGAGGCTCTCCATCGCGAGGTCCATCAAGTGATCGAGCCGCGCATAGAATTCTTTCTTATCCTTCGAGAGGTATCCGATTCGTGGGAGATTCATCGTCGCGACCCCGATAGAGCCCGTCAGTGGCGCCGCCCCGAAGAGCCCTCCACCCCGTTTGTGCAATTCTCTGTTGTCCAAGCGTAACCTGCAGCACATACTCCGCGCATCCTCGGGATCCATGTCGGAATTCACGAAATTCGCGAAGTACGGGATGCCATACTTGGCCGTCATTTCCCAAATAGGCTGGTACCTTTTATCATCCCAGTCGAAATCCTTGCCGATATTGTAGGTCGGGATGGGGAAGGTGAAAACGCGTCCATCCGCATCACCCTCCATCATCACCTCGGCGAACGCACGGTTGATCATATTCATTTCCTTCTGGAATTCGCCGTACTTTTCCTTCTGCGGAACGCCACCGATGATGACCGCCTCCTTCGCGAGTATCTTCGGTGCGGTGATATCGAGCGTAATATTGGAGAACGGTGTCTGGAATCCCACGCGCGTCGAGACATTCATATTGAATACGAA
This sequence comes from Candidatus Moraniibacteriota bacterium, assembly GCA_049289395.1. Lineage (GTDB taxonomy): Bacteria > Patescibacteriota > Minisyncoccia > Moranbacterales > UBA1568 > CAYTED01. The sequence goes on from JBATLQ010000014.1 coordinate 1,189, forward strand.
GGATTGGATCTGCTGTTTCACTTCGTCGTAGGACAACTTATCATAGCGAACAAACGGTGCGAGCAAAGTATCGAAATTCGAGAACGCCTGCGCGCCCGCCACCTCACCCTGCAGGGTATAGATGAAGTTCACCATCTGCCCGAGTATCGATCCGAAATGTTTCGCTGGTTTGCAGGACACCTTACCCGGTACACCTGTGAATCCCATACGGAGCAATCCCTGCAAATCCCATCCACAGCAATACGCCGCGACGAGCTGGAGGTCATGGAGGTGGAAGTCGCCGCCCTCATGTGCCTGACGGATTTCCAACGGATACACGCGGTTCATCCAGTATTTGGCGGAGACGATAGACGCGATATAATTGTTCATCCCCTGGAGCGAATACGACATATTAGCATTCTCCTTCACCTTCCAATCCATCTCACCAATATATTTATCCACGAGGTCCGCCGAATCATCGAGCGATTTCTCCATGTCCCTCGTCCGACGGCGTTGTTCGCGATAGAGGATGTATGATTTCGCGGTCTCCTCATAATCAAGCACCATGAGCACATGCTCGACGAGATCCTGCACATCTTCGATTTTCGGAATTCCCCCCTTCCATTTCTTGTTGAGAAGCGAACTTACCTTGCCCGCGACACGCATCGCGTCCGAGAGCTTCCCTTCGCCCGTCGCGAGGAATGCCTTCTCCACCGCTTTCACGATTTTCCTCTCATCGAAAGGGGCGATGCGACCATCGCGTTTCTCGACTTTTTTTATTTCTTTCATGATCTTTCTTTTTGCGATTGCCATAACATTTTTTCGTCCACGAGGACTTCTCACAGGAAATTAAAACGCCCCTTGACGGAACGGAAATTCGTGGTATTTTTCTCAAACTCCACAATATGTAGTAGGTACAGTACTTATTTTACCACTAGGAACAATTCGTGCAAGTTTGGCTCCATCCCGCCTTCTTTCAGAGAATCTCTTTTCTCATGTCACAGACCTCTCCGTCTCTCGATAAAAAATGAGACGCTCTTTCAAGCGCCTCATCATCAAAAAATATCATTCCTACTTCACGACGATCGCTACCGACTCTATTTTCACCGGATCAACTGGCTTCGACCCCTCACCCCCGGGGACGGTCGGCGCCGTCGCAATCTTGTCCACCACATCGAGTCCCTCAGTCACCTCACCGAAAATCACATAATTTTTCGGCAATGGATAATCGGCATGCATGATGAAGAATTGACTCCCATTGGTATTCGGTCCGGCATTCGCCATCGCGAGCACTCCCTTCTTGTATTCCCCCGTAAACGGCTCATCGGCAAATTTGTAACCAGGTCCACCCATGCCCGTCCCCGTCGGATCACCACCCTGGATCATGAATCCCTTGATGGTCCGGTGAAAGATGACGCCATCATAGAACTTTTCCTTCGCGAGGAAAACGAAATTATTCGCCGTATTCGGAACGGACGCCACATTGAGTCGTATCGTCATCTCACCCGCGGTCGTCTTCATGACGGCGGTATAGGTTTTCTTCGTATCGATCATCATCTTCGGCGCCTCGCCATACTTGTCATTCATACCATTATTGATTGATTGAGTTACCGGCTTACTCTCACTCACCTCACCTTGGATGCCGCCCTGCTCATTCGCCGCCGATCGCTCCATCTCCTTCGTATAGGTCGCTTTTTCCTTCTGCGGTATATCATTCAACCTATTCGGCACCCCCTGCGGAGGCTCGCCACACCCTGAGAGGAGAAGTGCCGAAAACCCGACGATTACCATGTATTTTTTCTGCATATTCGTTCCCTTAAAAATGACAATGGTTCTAGTATACCAAAAAAGACCATGGCTGTCGTCGGAGCCACCCCCACGAAAGACACCTGTCATTTTTTCAACTCAAATTCCAATCCGACATAGTGGAACATATCGAGCGCTGTGTTCGTCTCCGGAAGAATACCAGCGACGATGACATCATTACCGAAGAATCCCGGGAGGAGATCCCCTTCTTTCTGAAAGAGCTTTTCCTTCCGCATCATCGACGCCTCCCGTGATCCGATATAAATCGGCTGATACGACTTTCCCCCGATAACAATCGGCGTGAACATTTCCGGTGAGAGAATATCCCGATACGCCACTGGAACAGATTCCCTGGTAATCCAGTAGAACAATTTCGTTTCATCACCGACCGAGGCTATCTCCACCCGTGCCGTCGATTGAATATCCGCGAACGCCCCTTGCTCAACGACATGAAATACATCCATTACTGTTCCGGTCGGAGCGAGCATCCCTGCCACGGTCATGCGATCGACACCGAAGAAATTTGGAAGTGTATCGCCCGCTTTTTCAATCAACTTTTCTTTTTTCATCATCCCCGCTTCCTCGGCGCCGATAATCATGCTCTGAGGCGCAAGCTTCCGACTCCCCTCGGCTATCACGAGTCCATCCTGCAATCCGAGAGACTCCACGAAAAGTTTCGGCTGTCCATCTGCAAATGCGATCTTCATCGATTTTCCCGAAAGGCTTTCTTTGACAATCCGCAGTGTCTCCGTTGTCGCCGTTACTCCGCCCATCTCATTTGCATTGCTAAGGCGAGCGAACTGGAAGAACCCGAAGGTGAACACCGCCATCATGATGAGTGGCGCGACGAGAGAAAGAGAGTTTCTCTTCCCCGGTCTAAATAACCGCAAGAGCAACGAATTGCCGACGACAGAAATCGAGCTCATCGCCATCGCGAGACCGGCGAGCTCCGGCTTCAGTACCAATCCGAATCCGAAAAACACGCGCGCCGCGATCGGAATTCCCATCACATTGTAGAAGAGTGCGAAGAAAAGATTCTGCTTGATCTTCGCCATCGTCTCCTTCGAGAGCTCGAAGGCCGTGACGACATCATTCAAGTCATTTTTCATGAGTACGATATCACCGGACTCCATCGCCACATCCGTCCCGGAACCCATCGCGATACCGAGATCTGCCTGCGCAAGCGCCGGTGCATCGTTGATGCCATCGCCGACCATGGCCACCCGAACCGCTCTCCGAGCGGAATTTCCAATTTCCAATTTCCAATTTCCAATTTTTCCCTCTTGCAAATCCCTGACTGCATGCGCTTTCCCCTCGGGGAGTACTTCAGCCAATACATACTCCATACCGATTCCCACCTGGCTCGCAATCGCCTGCGCAGTACGGGCATTGTCTCCGGTGATCATATAGACCTCGATACCCATTTTCTGCAATTTCGCTACGGCCAAGCGAGAAGTTTCTTTCACGGCATCAGCCACAGCCACCACGCCCACGATTCTTTCTTGAGTCGCGAGTACCATCACAGTCTTCCCCTGCTCTTCGAGGCGCACCATTTCCCGATTCACCGTATCAATTGAGTGATTTGCGACTTCCGTCATCATCAATCGATTTCCGAAGAAATATTTCGTTCCAGCAATCATACCCATAACACCATGCCCGGGCACCGCCTGAAATTCCATCGCCTCTTCCAGGGACAAACCCTCTTCTTTCGCATACCCATAGATCGCCTCGGCCAGTGGATGTTCGGATAGCTTTTCCAGACTTGCCGATACTGACAGAGCATCGTCCTCATCCATTCCATCGAATGTCACCACATCCGTCACCTCTGGTTTCCCCTTGGTGAGTGTTCCGGTCTTATCAAAAATCACCGCATCGATATCACATGCGGCCTCGAGTGCCTCTCCACCCTTGACGAGGATGCCATACTCTGCCCCCTTGCCCGTCCCCACCATGAGCGAGGTCGGCGTCGCGAGCCCCAGCGCACACGGACACGCGATGACGATCACCGAGGTGAATGCCATCAGTGCGAACACGAGCGTCGCTCCGAAGAAAAAATACCAAATCACAAATGTCAGCATCGCGATCACGATTACTGCCGGTACGAACCAGGCCGAAATGCGATCCGCAAATCCCTGAATCGGTGCCTTCGACCCCTGAGCCTCCTCAATCAGCCGGACAATATTCGCGAGCGTCGTTTCGCTCCCCACGCGCGTCGCCTCGAATTCGAGGCTTCCTGTTTTGTTCACGGTGCCACCGATGACCGTGCCGCCGACATTTTTCTCCACTGGCAAACTCTCTCCCGTTATCATCGATTCATCCACTGCCGAAGATCCCTTCACTATTTTTCCATCAACGGGGATCTTTTCTCCCGGACGCACGATAACGACATCACCATGCATCACTTCCCCGACCGGGATATCGATCGTCTTCCTATCACGCACCACACGAGCCGTCTTCGCAACGAGCCCCATCAGTTTCCGGATGGCATCCGAAGTCTTACCCTTCGTCCGTGCCTCCAGCCACTTCCCGAGAATCACGAATGTAATGAGAAACGCTGCTGTCTCGAAATAGAGTTCCGGTATCTTTTCTCCACCAACGCCGACGACCGTACCATTTTGGACGAAATACCAAACGAGATTTACCGTACTATAGAGGAATGCCGTCGATGTCCCGATCGCGATGAGGCTATCCATATTGAATGTCTTCATCCGAAGTGCCGACCACATCCCCCCATAAAATCCTGCCCCGATGACGAACTGCACCGGAAGCGTCAGAAGGAATGAAAAGATACCCACATACGGCAGGAGTGTCTTTTCTCCGACAACCGCGAAGAAGTCGAACATCATGAAATAGAGCATCGGGAGCGACAAAAGGAAACTCCAGACAAACTTTGACAATGTCGCCGAGAGTTCCCGTTCACGCTTTTTCCGTTCATACTCGGCATCATTCTCCCTGACAACTTCCGCTTCATACCCCGCCTTCTCGATCGCCTCCAGCAAATGTTCCACTGACGCAATGCTTTCATCATATGATACAGAAGCCTTCTCAGCAGAAAAATTGACCGTCGCCTGCTTGACACCAGGCACTTTTTTCAAGGCGCGTTCGATGATGCCAGCACACGATGCGCAGTGCATTCCGCTTATACTGATTTTGATATTTTTCATAATTTAGTCAGTGACATTAATAACTCCTCTATACATCCCCATTGAGCAAGAGAACGGGATATCGCCAGATTTCTCCGGAGTGAATTCGAAGACATTTTCGCCAGGGTTGAGACGCGTCCGTATACCCTCTTTCGGTATGAGGAGACTTGCGGCACAACTATAGGATTCCTGTGAATCGACGATAAGTTTCACTGGTTGACCTTTTTTCACGGTGACCTGCGCCGGGAAATAGCCATTCCCTTTCTGGGTAATACGGACTACCTGTACATCTCCTACGGGAGTCACCACCATCGGTCGCTCCTTCGGTGAGGCCGTACCGAGTTTCATGAGCACCAATCCATTCTGAAAATTGAAAATCCCGAGAGAGATCACGATAATCCCCGCCATCTTGAAGAAGAATTTGCGAAATCCACCGGTAGCCGTAGCTGATATCCCACCGATACCGAGGAGGCCTGGTGCCGTCCCTACAGCGAACGCACCCATCGAGACTGCTCCACCCAAAATACTTCCTTGTGTCACCACGAAGAGTTGTACTGCCTGCGTGAATCCACATGGGAGAAAGAATGTCAGCGCACCAAGGAGCATCACCCGACGATGACTGTATTCCTTTTTCGCATGCGACTGGATACCGAGTGCCTTCGCGATACCTTTTGGAAGCATAATTTTCCACGCAGAGAGGCGCGGGAAGAGTTCGATGAGCTGGAGCCCGATGAGCAACATCACGAGAGAAACGACGATCATCAATGCTCCCACCGAAAGCGAAGAGAGTTGAAAAGTCGATCCGACCGCGCCGAGGAGTCCACCCAAGAGAGCAAAACCCCCGATACGACCGAGATTGAAATATATGTTCGGTACGAATTTCTGCCATGAACTCGCCTCCGGATGCATTTCGCTATACCGTGCCGTCGATGCCAGTACCAAGCCACCGACAATCGCCATACAAGTCGAGAGCCCCGCCACCACCCCGAGGAGCAGGACGAATGGGAGGCTGGACAGTTTCTCCTCTGACCCAAGCGAGATATCAAATAGCCCGAATGACGATGCGATCACGAAGAGAATAAATACCATGCCAAGAGCAAACAGTGCTTTCACCCATTCGGAGATATCATCCGAAATCCACGGACGCTCACCCTTGCCCACTTCATAGCCGGCGCGCTTCACTGCCTCTCTCAGTGCCTCATCCGAAGGTTCCTTACCCTCGTACGAGACCTCCACCGCCCCTGTGCGAAAATTCGTCTTCACCTTTGACACGCCCGACACTTGAGAAAGTTCTTCTTCGGTAAGGAGCTCACAAGACCGGCAGTGCATGCCGCGAATAAAAAATGATTTTTTCTGCATATTAGCGGTCGTGTAATTTAGTTACCGTGAGGATCTCCTTGATCATCTCCTGTTTCTTCTTTTCGCTCCCTGATTCCATCACGCTCTTGAAGCATGACTGGAGATGCCGTTCGAGGAGCTGTCCACTGGCTGACCGGAGAAGTCCCATCACAGCGAGATTCTGCTGCATGATGTCGATACAATAGGCATCCTGCTCCAGCATCTCGATAATTTTCCCGAGGAGCGATTGCGCCTTCCGATAACTCACCAATAACTTTTTCCTGTTAGTCATATATTTTCTCATAAAGTTTATATACCTAGGGGGGAGGTATCCCTATCCCATTCTACACTCTGTGGGAAAAAAGAAAAGACCCTGGAAAAATCCAGGGCCTTCGATATCCTCTCTATCACTCTCTCAAAGTTTCTGCACGACTTGTTCCGTCTTCAATTTGCGATAATAGAAATCCACATCACTCACCCACTTGTTCACACTCTCCTCGGAATGTCCATCGCAAGAGCTCCCGCATTTCCACACGATCATCTCCCGCGGAGTATCACGGTCATATTTGTACATCAGAGTCTCAATCCGTTTCGAGACGGAACGCACCGCATCCTTCGGACTATCGAAACAGGTATGTCCACCTGTCCCCATGCGATCCCGCCGTTCTCGAAAGCCCCAGTAATTATAGCAATCCTGACCGTCGAGCACGGGCACGCGCTTCCCCCAATTCGATTCCTTCTTCGCGATGGCGATGACGAACGCGGCGACGAGTCGGTCATGCTTGGCGATCTCTCCGGACATCCGCTCAATCGGATACCCGTCTACGAGGGATTCGATATCCCGTTCGAGGACGGTCTTCTGATGCACCGGAGGCAAAGCCACTGCCTCTTCTGGAATACGCCCAAGCAGGGTAAATGAAAATCCGAGCAGGAATACCACACTCGACAAGAGCGCAAGCATGAGCCCCTGTTCATTCACGGCTTGCCGTTGCAATGCCAAACGATCCATCCGCTCCTTCTTGGCGAGGTATCGCGCAAAGCCCTTTTGTATCAATTGTGGTTTCTTTTTGTTCATATTTCCTATAAATAAAGCAAAAAACGGGCTAATCACCCGTTTTTTATTCCTTTATATACCTATTATAGCGCATTTTTCACCTTTTGTCCATCCCTCCATCGTCTCCAGCGGTCTCTCCGCTGTTTTTACGACGCCACCATGGGCGGAGGAAGAACCAGGAGAGCGCGAGAAGGAGTGCGATCCAATTCGGAAAGAAAATCCATGGCTGTCCCCAAGAAACACCCTGAATATAAAAATCAGAGAGTGGCCAGAGAAACGGAGTCGGGAAAAAATCTGCTGAATGCGTCGGGATATCATAGAGGATATGGAGTGGCCAAGCGAACATCGGCCAGTAGATTTTCTGTCGCACTGCCCATACGATACCGAATACAACGAGAAAAATAACGAGGCTGTGCGTCCAGTTATACGCGATATGTACGAATGAAGGGATCATTGATGGGTCCGGGTGTCTGCCCGACGAAAAATCCGGGTGTACGAAGAATCCAATCCAGGAGCCGACGATATATATTCCGAAAGAGAGCAGGTCCGGAAGCACACCAAAAAGAAATGCTATCCAAAAATCCTTCCGAAGTTTTCTTCCGAAGAAAATACCACCCCAAAGTCCATGCGAAAGTGTGTCCATATACTTCAGTATAGCATCCAATTTCAGAAAAGAAGCGGTCGTTCCGCTTCTGAAGCGGTTCACCCTGTGAAATCTCTGTATATTTCATCGGGGTGCGACCGCTGTTTTAAGATCTCTTCATGCTACAATACAAATTATGAAAATATCCCTGTTTGGAAATCCGGATTTGCCGGAAGACAATATGCCACATCGTTTGAAAGCCCCTCTGGAAGCTCGCTTTCCAAATGTTTCATTTGTTGCCGAGGATCCGAATGAACTCGACCTCCCCGTCACCGACACGGACTGGATTATCATCGACTGTGTCCGCGGTATCAAGGAGGTGATGTGGCTCACCGTGAGTGACATCGCCACGCCGACGACGAGGGTTACCGCGCATGATTTCGACCTCGCCGCCTTTCTCCTCTTCGCGAAGAAGCTCAATAAAAACATCGGCATCCGAATACTCGGAATACCGATGCCGTATGATGAAGCAAAAGCTCTCCGAGAGACTACGAAACTTCTCGAAGAAATTCTCTGAAATATAAAGGTCGGTCCTTGGGATTAAGCCTTCAGGACCGGCCTTTATATTTTCAGCTCTCTATTCTTATTTCTTCTCTCCCCAATTTACCGTGAGGAAATGCGAGGCACAACTCATGCACGGATCATACGCGCGGATGATGCGTTCACATTCGAGCGCGAGGCGTTCGCGCTCCATATCGATATTATCATTGAGGAATGCCTTCAAATCGTATTCGATGGTGATCTGATTCTGCCCGGTCGGCACGATGATCTCCCCCTCGACCACTATTCCCTCTTCATTGACTTCAAGTTTGTGATAGAGCGTCCCCCTGGGCGCCTCGATCACCCCGACGCCGATTCCTGCTTTCTTCGGGAGGATGATCGGTTTCTCCGCGGTGAAATTTGCCTGCTCGAGCAAATCTATCGATACATCGATCGAGTGCAAAATGGCAATCGCCTGCGCGAGATTGTTGTGAAACACATCGTGTGAAGGGAATTTCTTCAGTGCTTCTGCCGCATCGCTCTTCGTCCGCTCATGAAGGGCGTCTTTGTTCAAATTGAGCCGTGCGAGCGCCCCCACGCGATACGGCTTATCCTTGTACTGATACCCGCTCGCTTCCGAATACGGGATGACCACATGCTCCAAGTGACTGCGGTAATCAGCCTCATCAGCAACGAGCCCATCGGAATCATGGATTTTCCCCTCGAGATACGAGAAATCCGGGGACACGAGTGCGAAATAATTCGACTCGCGCACAAATGTGAGCGGACTCGCGAGAAACACCTGGATCAATCGGAGCACCGACGGACGAATGGACTTCAGCTCTTCGATGATCGCGCCCTTCCCGGCCATATCCGGAACCTTGGCGAATCCTCCCGCCATCACGAACGGCGCATGCACGCTCCGACCACCGGTATAAATCGCGAGATGATTGCCCGCCGCCTTCACCGCGAATGCGTCATGGAGGAGGTCGTGTTCGAGCGGATCGTTCTCATCGAATTCGAGAAACGAGTCCTTGCCGAAGAGATCCGGCATGGCGAAAATATAGAGATGCAGTGCATGATCGCGGATGATGAGTCCATGATAGAGGAGATTGCGGAGGAGCATGGACTGTTCGGACGGAACGACGCCGAGCGCATGCTCGACCGCCTCCACGCTTGCCAGGAGATGTGCATTCGAACAGGTACCGCAAATACGCGCGAGAAGCTGCGGAATAGTCGATACCGGCTTCCCCTTGATCGCCTCAGTATAGAATCGTTTGAATTCCTGAATCTTGAACTTGACGGATTCCACCTTGCCATTCTTGAATTCCACATCGAGACCGGCAGATCCTTCTACCTTGGTTATTTCTCCGATGGAGAATTTACTGAGCTCTGATACTTGGTGCATATTGGGATGGATATGATATATTAGATAATAGATACTAGATATTAGATATCGGATGATAGAAATCTATTTTTCCAGCTTCACGGGAGGGATAGGAATACCGAATTCCACGAGCGCATCATTCACGACCTTGAGGAATGCCTCCTCGACCATCGGACACCCCGGTACCACGGCGTCGACCGTGATCACCTCGTCGAGGCGCTTCACTTTCTCACCATAATGGAATTTATCAAGAATGAAATCGATTTTCTCCTGCTGTTCCTCATCGAAAGTATTGCGATGCGCCGATGGCATACCGGTCACCGCGCAGGCACCGATGGCGACGACCTTGGTCGCGAGCTTGCGGATTTCCAACAGCTTTTCCTCTTGCTCCGGCGCGACGATCGCTCCCTCGACGAATGCCACATCCATCTGATCCATATAATTCTTCGTCTGAAGCACCCGGGCATTCCGAATATCGAGGACATGCTTCCACACCATATAGTGGTCATTCATGAGCTCCGTAAATATCACCGTACTATCCTCACAGCAAGTAAACGAGAACCACCCAATCCGCAATTTTTTTTGTTCGGTCATATAAGAAATCAATAATTTATTCCTCTAGTGTATCATCTTTATAGAAAATAAACGAATAAAAAACAAATCCAATTATGTAAAGCATCCAAAATATATATTCTGATTTTATTGCCACCAGAGTGAATGAGGGTATAGTATAAAGAGCAATCATCCATACCTTTCCCCTAACTCACTCTATTATGAAATCTTTTTTCCGCTTCACTATCACCGGCGTCGTGCAGGGCGTTGGGTTCAGACCATTTGTGCACAATGCCTGCGTACAGGCAGGGTTAGTCGGGTATGTGCAAAATATCGGCAACGGCGTCATCGTCGTGGTCAATGATGCTGTTATGCTCGAAAATATTCTCAAACAAGCGCCTCCGAATATTCGCATAGATACCATGAGCGTCGAGAAAATAAACGGGCACTTTGCTGATTTCCGCATCTATGAAAGCAGTGGGACTGGCTTTTCTGAAATCCCTCCAGATTCTTTCTTGTGCGACGATTGCCTGGCTGAACTTCTGGATACAAAGAATCGTCGTCACAACTATTTCTTCCTGACCTGCACGCTCTGTGGACCACGCTTCACGATGGCAATTGCCAGTCCATACGACCGCATCACAACCGCCATGCGTGATTTCGACATGTGTGCTCACTGCGCAAAAGAATATGAAACGCCCAGCAACCGAAGATTTCACGCGCAAACAATTGCTTGTCATGATTGTGGACCAGAACTCATGCTTTGGAAAAATGGTCGGCAAATATCGAAAGCAGATGACCAAGAAAAAATACGACTCGTGGCAAGCGCACTTGCAAAAGGAGAAATCATTTCTATGAAAGGCATTGGCGGTTTTCATCTCATTGGTGCCGCTACAAAAAAAACAGTACAAACACTCAATCGAATGACCGGACGGACGGACAAACCATACGCTGTGCTCTGTCGTGATATCGCTATGGCGCGTACCATCGCCACCATCACGCCAATCGAAGAAGCAACCCTTGCTTCTCCAGCACGACCGATTGTGCTGGTACAAAAAAATGTAGATGCCCCTCCTGTGAGTGAACTCGACACCATCGGTATCATGCTGTCTTATACGGCACTTCATATTCTGCTGTTTTCCCACTATAACAAACCTCTCATCTGCACTTCCTCAAATCGTATGGATGCCCCCATAACAACCGAGAGAGAAGAGCAGCATACGCCGCTTATCCTCGATCATACCAGGACTATCAAAAACGCCACTGATGACTCGGTAGTAAAAATCATCCACGATACGACATTCCTCCTCCGACGCAGTCGTGGTTTTGTCCCGCGCTCAATCGCTATTCAGAGTAATAGTGCTACCCCACTCCTCGCACTCGGCGCTGAGATGAATAGCACCTTCGCCCTCTACGATGGGAGAGACCGCATTACGCTGTCACCACATCTCGGGAACACCAGCCACCCAGATACTCTCGCTCACTATAAAACATCCCTGAATCATTTTCTCGCTTATACGAATATCACTCCTCAAGCGATACTGTGTGACGCCCACCCAGAATATCGTACGACCCTCTACGGAGCTGAGCTCGCCAAACAATTACGGATTCCTCTCATTCCAATACAACACCACCGTGCTCATGCCTTTGGAGTGGCCTACGAACACGGACTCGATGATTTCGTCGCCATTGTCTGTGACGGACTCGGCTATGGTGACGATGGAACCATCTGGGGAGGAGAGATTTTTGAAAATAATATCCGCATTGGTCATCTCGAAACACAACGACAGCTCGGCGGAGATTCTGCGACACGCTACCCGCATAAAATGCTCTATGCCCTTCTCCGAACATTTCTCTCACCAGAAGAAACAAATCTATTGATGAAAGAACGCTTTTCACCTGTCGAACTCGAGGTTCTTGAAAAACAACTGACTCATGCATTCAATGCACCACTCACTTCGAGTTGCGGACGAATTCTCGATGCGGCGGCAGCACTCCTCGGACTTTATATGGAGCGTACCTACGATGGTCGTGGGGCAATGCTCCTTGAGGCTCATTCCTCAAATCCGTTTTCATTGTCACCGGTCATCGATGGATCAATACTTCGCACGACACCCCTCTTCGCATATCTCGTCGAACATATCCATGAAGATACCGGGCGATTAGCAGCGACGGTTCAACACTACCTCGCAGAAGGACTCTATGCCATCGCTGCCAAAAAACAAAAGCCCATCGTATGGGCTGGTGGCTGTGCCTACAATCGTATTATGAGCACCTACTTTCTCGAACGCGGTGTCCTCGTCAATCGTGAAGTGCCTTCGGGTGACGGAGGCATCAGTTTTGGACAAATATCTGCATATTTAGCAAATTCTGGGAACAATATTACCGGAAGGCATTGAGAGGATTTTCTTCCCATACGCCGTTTGAACCATCACACCCTTACCTGATTGTACCGTTCCAATCGCCTGCGCCATCGGATGAAAAGTCTGGAGGATGTGAAGTACTTCTGTAGCATACTGAGGATCAACCACGCAGACAAACCGACCCTCGCAGGCAAGGCTATAGACATCGATACCAAGTATCTCAGTGAGCGATCGAACCTGCTGATGCATCGGGACTTTTTGTTCTTCAATCTCCATACCAACCGCGTTCTTTTCTGCTAATTCATTGAGAATAGCGGCCAGTCCACCACGAGTAATATCTTTGGCTTGTTTTACCATGTCACCGATCGCCAATAATTCCTCATGCAACGGTTTACTATCCGTCTCCAGTGTCGTTTCCAATTCAAAACGACGGGCAAGGAGTGCTGCACCATGTTCACCAATACCACCAGAGACGATAATGATATCCCCCACAACCAACGAATCTGATAACACTCGCTCTGCGATACCCACACCGCTCGTATTGATGATGATCTTATCGATACCGCCCCGCTCGACAACCTTGGTATCTCCGGTCACGATAGGAATGCCCGTCATATTCGACATATCACCAATCGTTTTGATAATACGCATCAGTTCGTCCTTTGAAAACCCTTCTTCTAAAATAAGCGAGAGTGAAATGCCGATAGGTCGTGCTCCCATCACTGCGAGATCGTTTACTGTACCACAAAAAGCAATTTTTCCGATATTACCCCCTGGGAAAAAAATAGGCTGTACCACATACGCATCCGTCGTAAAAACGAGATGGTCTGTTCCCATGGGAAAGGTCGCCCCATCATCAGATTCATGTTTCCACACTGATGACGGTGCAAAATGTTCTTGCATCGCTTGAATAAGCGACTGCATTTCTTTCCCTCCACTCCCCTCGCTTAATTTAACCGTATGCATATGACGCTCAATCGGTATGGGACAGTTGCCGGTTATACAAGTATCAGTTTTTTTGTTCATACTTCAGAAAGACTTTTCCCATATTTATAGGCAATGGCACAAGCACCTTCGGATTCGCTCACCATGCAGGCACCCTGCGGAGTCTGTGGCGTACAGACCGTTCCAAAAAGCGGGCATTGTCTGGGTTCGGCAAGCCCCCTTACTATCTCCCCACAACGACATTGAGGATTCTCAACACTCACGATCGTCTGGAAAAGATCCTTATAGAGAATGCGGGCATCCAAGCTCTCATCAATGGGTGCCAAACCAGATAACGGTATCGTACCCATGCCACGCCAGTCAGCATCCACAGGCTTCAGCGTTTCTTTGATCAATTGCTGTGCGACCCGGTTGCCATCCGGAAATACAACTTCTGGATAATCATTCACCACCTTTACCTCTTTCTTCTGAATTAATTGAAGTAAAAGCAAAATAGCATGCAACAATTGATCCGGCTTGAAGCCAGAGATGACCTGAGGGAGAGGAATATCCATGGTTCCCCAAATATCACTCCCAATAATCGCCGACACATGCCCGGGGTCGATGAATCCATCCAAATGCATTTCGCGAGTCAGTGC
>JBATLQ010000015.1:0-44578 GCA_049289395.1 Candidatus Moraniibacteriota bacterium
ACGAATGGGAGCGCGTTATTGCAGGATCAAATTCAACCACTTCTCATGAAAGATCAGACATGTGCGTCTCATTTCACGACCCTGGGAGAGCTCGAGCCTGTCGCGACATATATCGCCTCACAAGAGAAAGTCGGAGAGCGGATCTCTTTTCGCGGAGATCAAGATCTCCATGTTATTTATTATCCACTCGCCTATCTCTTGCAGAAATATGGTATCGGTTCGAAGGAGCTTGGAAGAAGCCTTGATCTCCCCGAAGATGGAAGTCACGCGTATCTTATCAGCTGCAAACTCAATTGGAGGGAGGCATATCCGTATCAGGCAGTCGATGGATTCTTTGTTATCCGTATGGATAAGCAAGGAGAGTAATCATCAGGGTGAAATGAGGTTTGTGTTGTATTATAATGAGGAGGGTATAGGAGGAGAGTCTATGTAAAACGAATATGGGAAAAAATATGGGGTTGACCGACGAGGAAGCTGAGAAGATCAACCAGACATCAGGACTCAATGAAATCAGAGAAGAAAAGCCGGGGCTATTTCGGAAGTTTTTCCGGTGGTTTATTTCTCCGATTGCGCTGATGCTCCTTGCCGCTGCCGTACTCTCATTGTTCATTGATAAATCATTTGATTTTTATTTTATCCTCGTTCTCATGCTCATTAATTTTTCTGTCGGTTTTTGGCAAGAAAAAAAGGCGGATCATGCGATTGAGAAATTGAGTCAGAAGCTCTCAATTGAGGTGAAAGTTCTCCGGGGTGGGGAGTGGAAATGGATGAATGCTCGGTATCTTGCTGTCGGCGATTTCATTGAGATGAATATGGGAGATATCGTCCCGGCAGATGTGAAGGTATCGGAGGAAAAAAATCTCAGTATTAATGAAGCCGCTCTTACTGGCGAGTCTTTACCAAAAGACAAGTCCGCGGGAGACACTTGTTTTTCCGGATCTTTCGTCGCAGTCGGTTTCGCACGAGCCGAAGTCATCGCCACTGGGCGTAGCACTTACTTCGGCAATATCCTCACTTCGATTGACAAAACCTATAGGCCGAGTCTTTTGGAGCGGGACATCTTGAGTATTTCTCAGTGGTTGACCGCTCTCAGTCTGGCGGCCGCGGTGATTTTGACCGTGGTGTTCATATTTCAGGGGAAGCCTCTTCTTGAAATCTTGACGCTGGATCTGAGTTTATTCATTGCTGGGATTCCGATTAGCTTGCCAACGGTGATGACGCTCATCATCAGTTTCGGAGTCGTCGGTCTCGCCAAGAAGAAAACGATTGTGCGTCGCCTGTCTGCTCTTGAGGATTTGGCAAATGTAAACCTGCTTTTGAGTGACAAGACGGGGACATTGACCAAAAATGAAATTGTTGTTGAAAAGATCATTGCTTACGGAAATTTTTCCGAAGAAGATGCGCTCATGTTCACATCCTGTACGACGCGAGATGGCGATCGCAATCCGATTAACATTGCCGTGAGGAAAAAAGTAGCCGAATTACAGTGTTCCACGGATCATGAGATACTCGATTTTTCCCCGTTCGATTCTGAGCGAAAGAGAAGTAGTGCGAAGGTGATGTTTCAGGGGAAGCATTTGTCGATTCGGGTGGGGGCTGCACAGGTGATCCGGTCTTTTTGCGATTTGGATGATGTTGCTGCCAAGAAATTCGAGCGAGATGTCGCTCAGGCGGCAGAGACGGGGTATCGGACGGTCGCCGTATCGGTGAAGGATTATGCCAGTGGCAAGACCACTATGGATTTGTGCGGACTTCTTTTGTTCTCCGATTCATTGGAAAAAGGGGCGAAGCATACGACGGAGTTTATCCGAGAAAATGGAATACAGATTAAGATGCTTACGGGGGACAATATCGCTATTGCCGAGCGAATCGCCGGAGAGCTTGATCTCGAAGGCATAACGACGAGTGAGAAACGCCTCGAGAAGAATCTCAAAAATCTTTCGCCTGAAGAATTCGATCGTATGGGCGTATTCGCAGAGATTCTTCCGATCGACAAGTATCATTTGGTGAAAATCGCCCAGAGGAAGTATGTCGTCGCGGTGACCGGTGATGGGGTGAATGATCTCCCCGCGCTTAAGGCTGCCGATGTGAGCATTGCGGTGAAGAATGCTGTAGATGCGTTGAAGAGCGTGGCGGACTTGAACCTCTTGGGACATGGGATATCGGTTATTCAGGATGCGATCATCGAATCGAGGAAGATCTTCGCGCGACTCTATGCGTATTCCGTGTATCGGATTTCTGAAAGTTTTCGGGTGGTATTGACGATCGCTGTTTTGGGGGTTGTGTACGGTGTGTATCCTTTGCAACCTATTCAACTCATACTCCTCGCTCTGCTCAATGATATTCCGATCATTTCTCTCGCTTTCAATCGGGTGAAGATCGCGACTCAGCCGTCGAAAATCAATGTCAAATCGAGACTACTGCTGAGTTCGCTTTTCGGATGTGTCGGTCTTGCCAATAGCGTTCTTTTCGTCATGATCCTGCGAGGGATTCTCCATTTGGATTGGGAGGTAATTCAGACATTATTTTTTCTGAAACTGACGGTATCCGGACACATGCTCATTTATGTCGCGCATACGAGGGAGCGTTGGTATCGGTATCTGCCGAGCTCGCCGGTTATCTGGGCGACCACCGCGACACAAGGAATCGCGACGCTGTTTGCCGCACTCGGTATTTTTATGCCCGCTGTTTCGGCTCCGCTCATTCTGTTTGTCTGGGTGTGGGCATTTTTTTGGATGCAGGTTTCCGAACTCATGAAGGGCATTCGATGAAAACCACTTTTCTTCCCGGATGAATACCAGATATGGTTTTTGTCGTGTGATCCTTATATCCCTGATTGTGGCGGAGAGCATTTTTATTTAGGGCTTATTGGCGGTATTTCTCCAATGTCTGAAGGGAAGAATATGCTACAATGCAATCGAAGAAGAGTGTGAGGGCGCCATCCTGGCAGAGCGTTATCCATAAGCATATTCATATGAAAAATTTTGTTGTGATTATCTTGATGGGAATGATGCTCACCTTTCTCGTGGTGACGAATACCGCGGTCGTCCCGATCCATTTCTTTTCTCTCTCGCTTCAGGTCGCCCTCCCATTGGTGCTGACCTTCCCGACGGGGGTCGCGCTTCTCTGTTTTTCGTTTTATCACATGCATCAAATGCGCAAGGTTTCCATCGTGATTCGTACGCTGGAGAATGATTTACAGAGTGAACAGGAGGGTGTCATTGAAGTGACGCGGCGGGTGCATGAATTGGAATTGGAAAATCGGAAATTGAAAATTCGATTGGGCGATGAAAGTATCGACGAGGACTCTCTATGAGAAAGATTTTACTCATACTGTGGAAAAAATTAAATTTCTCGAAGCATTTCCAGCTTCGTATCATCCGATTGTTTCAGGATCAGTTTCTCATCGGTGTGACGGGACTTATTTTTAACGAAAAAAACGAGGTGCTTCTTTTTCGTCATACCTATCGGCAACGGGCTTGGAGTTTGCCTGGCGGATATATGAATAAGCAGGAACATCCGAAGGAGGCGCTGATTCGGGAGATCAAGGAAGAGTCCGGGATGACGGTGAGTATCGATTGGCGGATGAAAGTGCGTACCGACCGGGAGACCGCGCGTCTCGATATGCCGTATATCGGAACCTATATCGGGGGAGATTTCGTTCCGTCGGCAGAAGTGGTCGCGGCAAGATTTTGCTCGCTGAAAAATCTCCCGCCGATTCGCCGGGATCAGTTGTTTTTCATCGAAAGCGCGCTCGAACAGCGCAAACTCTTTTTTTCGAAATCAAATTCATCGAAGCACCATGCCGAGCGAAAACAAATCGCCCATTTGTGATAGGGGGGCGTAGAATTATTTTGTGAAAGGAGGGAGTGGGTGAATCGGTTATATCGAACGGCGCTCGAAGGGGAGCGCTTTTTCTTTTCAATAAAAAACGGAGAAAGAACGCGGTATATTTGATTCTCGGAGTATGTAAAGTTGACTTGACATGATAGATGGCGAGCGTATACTGGATATGTATAGTCAGCTTTACATTTCGTATGGAAGGAATTATCGAAAACAGGATTGAGCATTTCCGTCAGAAGGCAGGGGTGACTCAGGAAGAGCTGGCGCATGCAGTCGGAGTGACGCGTCAGACGATTATCGCGCTCGAGAAGGGGAATTATACACCGTCGGTTCTGCTTGCTCTCCGCGTGGCGAAATTTTTTCGGAAGTCCGTAGAGCAATTGTTTCACATCGCTCCACCGTGCTAATACCATAACAACAGGCATATATGATGTCGAAATTTTTCTCAGAAACCGTAGTCGCGACGACGCTCGTCATTATCCTTATCTGGTTCATCAATCCGTTCGGCTTCCTCATGACGACGACTTTCCATATGACCCTGCTCGGACTCATCGTGGCGCTCTTCGCTATTTTCGCGATGTTCCTGTGGCGGGAAACCGTGGAGGATGAACGAGAACAACTCATTCGGTTCATCGCGACGCGCTTCGCGTATACGACGGTCGGATCGGTACTCCTCATCGGGACGATTCTGCAGGCACTCTCACATGAAATTGATCCATGGATACCGTTCGCACTTACCAGTATGGTGATCGCGAAAATAATCGGTCGATGGTATGCCAAAGAGCGATATTAATAAGCATAATGAAAAACGAATATGAATAAAGGAATTTTCGTCGTAGGGGGGTTGGTCGTGGTGGCAGTAGTCGGGAGCTGGTGGTACCTCTCTTCGGAGAAGGCTATGGAAGAAAAAGCGATGATGGCGGAGAAAGCGGCTATGGAAGAGAAGGTCATGATGGAACAGAAGGCGATGAAGGAGAAGTCCGCCGCCGATATGGCCATGCAGGAGAAAGCGGCGATGGAAAAAAAGACAGCGATGCAACAGGAGATTCCTCCTGTCACGGGGAATGAGGCGATGATGAAGAAAGAAGAAAGCGCGATGATGATAAAAGGGGGTCAGTATATGCCCTATGATGCATCGAAGCTCGCCTTCGCGAAGGATGGCAAGGTGGTACTCTTCTTCCGTGCATCCTGGTGTCCGACTTGTCGCGCTTTGGATGCCGATATCAAGGCGAAACTGAGTCAGATTCCGCAAAATGTACTTATCCTCGATGTCGATTATGATAAGTACACGGATCTGAAGAAGCAGTATGGAGTGACCTATCAGCATACTTTGGTGCAGGTGGATACCTCGGGCAATATGATAACCAAATGGTCCGGGAGTGCGGATCTGGGTGAGCTCTTGAAGCAGGTGAAATAAGTAGTCCGAAACAGAGGGAGTCCCTCGGGGGCTCCCTTCTTTCGTAATATTGAGAAAAAAAGTATGACCGTTCTTCTCTTGTTCGCATTTTTCTCTGGCGTGGTCACGATTTTCGCCCCGTGTATCTGGCCGATACTTCCTATCGTGCTCTCGGCCGGCGCGTCGGGCGGAGAGCGGAAACCACTCGGTATCGTGGTCGGACTCTCGGTGAGTTTCATGCTCATCACGCTCGCGCTCGCTTCTCTCGTCCGGGTCATTCCCTTCGATCCGAATGTACTTCGTCTCTTGGCGGTCGGTATCATCGCGTTTCTCGGTCTCACGCTGATTATCCCGGCACTCGGAGCGAGGCTCGAGGCATGGGTCAGTCGATTGGGAGGACTCGGTGGGCGGTTCACGAATAATTCGGGCACTGGATTTGGAAGTGGTTTCATCACTGGATTCGCATTGGGAGTCGTCTGGTCGCCCTGTGCGGGCCCGATACTCGCTACGGTCGCGACTCTCGCCGCGACGCAGGCCGTGAGTTTCAAAGTCATCCTCATCACGCTCGCTTTCGTCTCCGGAGTTGCTGTGCCACTCTTCATACTGGCCGTCCTGGGGCAGAAAGTTCTGAGCAAGACGAGAATGTTTTCAAAATATACGGGATTGATTCAGCGGGTATTCGGAGTGATTATGATTCTCGCGGCACTCGCTATCTTCACGGGGTATGACAAGATCCTGCAGACGAAATTGCTCGATACTTTTCCGAAATATGAGAATTTCCTGAATGGTCTGGAGAAAAATCCAACCGTACGACAGAAGCTGGATGAGTTGAAGCAGGAGAGTCCTCGCGAGGGAGCGCCTGCGGAGGGCGATTCGCGAAAGGCTACGAAGAGCGACCTCCCGGTGTACGGGGTCGCACCGGAATTTACCGGTATCACACATTGGCTGAATACGGATACACCACTGACGATGAAAGAGTTGCGGGGAAAAGTAGTGCTCGTGGATTTCTGGACTTATAGCTGTATCAATTGTATCCGGACACTCCCGTTCGTGACGAGTTGGTATGAGAAGTATAGAGACCGAGGATTCGTGGTGGTGGGGGTGCATACACCGGAATTCGAATTCGAGAAGAAGACCGCGAATGTCGAGAATGCTCTGAGGCAGTATGGTATACACTACCCGGTTGCGCAGGACAATGATTTCGGGACATGGAGGGCGTATAAGAATCAATATTGGCCGGCGCATTACCTCATCGATACCGAGGGGAGAATCCGTGAATATCATTTTGGCGAAGGGAATTATGCGGAAACGGAACGAGCTATTCAGAGTCTCCTCGATGAGATGAAGTGAGAGCAGAAGGACTCGAGGGTAATTATTCTGAGAACACTTATGAATATATCGCGATGGAGTATAGGGATGTTTCTTGTCGGAGCGATTGTTGTCGGCGGGGTCTTTCTCTCGGGAAAGTATCGAAGTGTTTCGGATATCAAGATTCCGAGTATTCCGAAGCAGAGCTGTTTGGAAAAAAATAACGAAAAACATATGAAAAAAACGACCGAAGAACTCGCACAGTACAAAAAGGCATACTTCGCTGGCGGGTGTTTCTGGTGTACGGAATCGGATCTGCAGAAAGCGCCGGGCGTTATCGAGGTGGTATCGGGTTATGCCGGCGGTCATATCGAGAATCCTACCTATGGTGATGTCACGAGTGAGCAGAGCGGTCATCGGGAGGCGGTGGAAGTGTATTACGATGATACGGTGACGAATTTCGAGCGGCTCGTACAGTATCACCTCATGCATATCGATCCGACGGATGCGGGCGGGCAGTTTTATGATCGTGGCGAGAGTTACCAGGCGGTGATCTTCTACACAACGGATGAAGAACGGTCGATTGTTGAAAAATCTCTCCGGGAGCTCGGCGATGCGCGGGTATTTGAAAAAACGATCGCCGTGAGGGTTCTCCCATACAAGAATTTCTATACGGCAGAGGAATATCACCAGAACTATGCCGAGGAGAATACCGTGAAGTACTGCGCGTATCGGGAATCAAGCGGACGGGATGCATTCCTCCAGAAGTATTTCGGCGGGAAAACATGGGAGCAACTGACGATGTCATCCGTTTCTTCTGCCGTACAATCATCTGTTGACAAGAAAGATTTCTCGCATTTCGTGAAGCCAAGTGATGCGGAGTTGCGGGCAAAATTGACGGATATCCAATACGATGTCACACAGAAAAATGGCACGGAAAAGCCATTTCAGAACGAGTACAATGAGAATCATGAAGCAGGAATCTATGTCGATATCGTCAGTGGCGAGGCTTTGTATTCATCGAGGGACAAATATGACAGTGGTACCGGTTGGCCGAGTTTCGTCCGACCAATTGATCCCGACTCTATTGTGGAGAAGGTTGATAATGGATTGTTCAGTACGCGTACTGAGATACGGAGTAAGTATGGTGATGATCATCTCGGACATGTCTTCAATGATGGGCCGGCCGATCGCGGTGGCAAACGGTATTGTATGAATTCTGCTGCGCTCCGATTTATCCCTCTGGCAGATATGGAGAAGGAAGGATATGGCGCGTATATTTCGAGCGTCGAGTAATAGACCTGTTGCCTTATAAGCTCCAGTTAAAAATGCCATCTTTCGCCATATCCTTGGGAAAATATTTTTGGCTTAGCTTCGGCTAAACAAAAAATATTTTCCCAGCGGCTCTGTCTGAAATCTGCCGATTTTTACCAAGAAGCCTATAAGGCAACAGGTCTAATGAACATTCACGGAAACTCATGATATACTGGAGGAGTTATTATTCTATTCATGAGATATGCATATACCAGATGGATTCCTCAATAATGGGGTGGCAGGGAGTCTCATGGGAGCGGCGATCGGCGCGGTGGTTTTCTCGTTGCGAAAGGTTCGCAGGGGCTTCCTCGAGAAAGTGCCAGCACTGAAACAAAAGCTCGCGACTTTTCCTTCCTTTGATGGGAATTCGGAGATGAGCCTTCAGAATAGGATATCCAAAATGGGACAGGAGAAAATGTGGCGGATAGCGACCGTCGGATCACTCATTTTCTCCGCACAGATGGTGAATTTCCCGATCAGTGGTGGGACATCGGGGCATTTGCTCGGGGGGGTACTCGCCGCACTCATCCTCGGACCGTTCGAGGCAATACTCGTCATGACGATTATCCTCTCGACGCAGGCATTGATGTTCGGAGATGGCGGTATGCTCGCTCTCGGTGCGAATATCTTCAATATGGGTATCGTCGGCGCGCTTGGCGGATATGGTTTTTTCCGTTTCCTTATGCGGGGGAAAATTGAGAAGAAAGGGTTTCTGCGAAGTGCATTTGTCGCGGCGTGGGTTTCGGTTATCGCTGCGAGTGTCGTTACTTCTTTTGAAATCGCTGTTTCCGGAACTCAGGATCTGTCAATCGTGCTCCCTGCTATGACACTGACGCATATCGCTATCGGCTGTATGGAGGGAGTCATCACTGCCACCGCACTGTCCCTGTTGATGAAGAGAGGGTATCGGCTCGCAGTATTTGAAAAACAAGCACCAGAAACCTATGCAGAATAATTGGAAAAGAATCCTCATCGTATCGCTGTTTATCGGTGGTGGTCTCTCACTCCTCGCATCCTCATCTCCAGATGGACTGGAGAAAGTTGCGGCAGAGCAAGGATTTTTGGAACAAGGCAGGCAACTGTTCACCGCGACTATCCCTGATTATATGATGCCGGGTATTCAGAATGAACCGTTCGCGACATCACTCGCGGGTATCATCGGCACGCTCTCTGTTTTCCTCATACTTTTTTTCGCTGGAAAAGTTTTGTATCGAACGAGGTGTGGCGAGGAGGATACTCATCAACCCTTGACATCGAGCGGGCGTCTCTCATGATAGGATAGACAGTATGCTACAATAAACAGGTAATTAGTAAGGCAAATAACATGGAAGAGCTTATCAAGAAAGCAACCGATGCCGTAGTCGCGTCTTTGAAAGGAGCGGACAAGATCTATGATACGATGTTCGACATCGTGAAGGGGAATGTGGTAGATATTTTCAAGGGAACGGGAGATGTCGCAACTGCCGGAAGTGGCGCGGTTGTTAAAATTGTCGCGAGTCTCATCGAGGGAGTTTCGGAAATTGGAGGCGAAGCAGGCGAAGCGACACAGAAAGTCGTCATGGGAACGCTGAAGGGTATCGCCGAAGTCGGTGGAGACACAGCCGGAGTAATCGAAGACTCTGTTCGTGGAGCGATTCGTGGGACGAGTGAGGTCGGTGGAGATCTCGGCAAGGCAGCGGTAGGAGCCGTGGAAGGTGCCGTGAAGTCAGCCGAAGAAATCGGCCTTAGTACGGAAGATGCTCTGAAGAATGCGATTTCAGGAGCTATTACGGGAGCTGGGGAAGTCGGAGGGAGCGCCATTCAAGTCGTTACAGATGCTTTGACCGCTTCGGTCAAGGGTGCGAAGGAGATTCTCAGTGCGCCTTTCGATGCGAAGTAAGGAGTTAGACCTGTTGCCTTATAGGCTTCTTGGTAAAAATCGACAGATTTCAGACAGAGCCGATGAGAAAATATTTTTTGTTTAGCCATAGCTAAGCCAAAAATATTTTCTCAAGGATATGGCGAAAGGTGGCATTTTTAACTGGAGCTTATAAGGCAACAGGTCTATTGATTGAAGTAGAACAAGAGACCCCTAGAGGTCTCTTGTTTTTTGTCTGATTCGACGGTTTTTTCCTGGCATTCTATAATGAAAGGATGAAAGAGAATGTATTTGTTGTAGTATTCTAAACATATGGGGATAGTAGAAAAATTTCCCGTACCAAAACCGATTGGAGGCACAGAGAGGGCTACGAATCCTAAATTGATTCAACATGTGACGAGTACGGTAGAGGTGCGGAATACTCAGGGTATCGTGATTCAAACCATATCAGTTGAAGAATATTCTCCATCCAAAGAGAATCAAAAGAGCGACCGACCGGTTCTCGTGGTGCCGGGTTATACTGAGGGACCGAGAACACTTGAGGAAAATCAGCGAGAAACTGCTTTGCTGGGACGAAAAGCCTTTACTTTTGATGCTCAAAGGGGTATATCGAATGGAGGAGGGGATCCTGCTGATCTGCTCCGTCTGAAGCGCGAGGGATTCCACGAGTATGAGATCAAAAAGGCGCAAGCTTTATTGGAAGTTGTTCGCCAGAAAGGAATAGGTAAAAAGGAATTAGATGCCATTGGGCATTCGGAAGGATGTATTTATCTCGTGCTGGCGGCACTTGCCAACCCAGTGCCATTTCATACGCTTCTCCTCGTCAATCCGGGCGGGATGGTCGGGCAAGACAACTTCTTTTCGCTGATTGATCGTGCCTACAAGCATTCGAAAAAAGAGCGGGAGATGATACAAAGGAATCCGGATTTGAAAAAAGTGCATGATATCGGGAAGAGTGAGCGGGTAAAGAATTTGACACAGAGCATTATGACTGGTATTTCTGCTCCGAGGGCGATTGCGTGTACGCAAATCCGGGAATTGCTCGTTCTCCTCAAGGAGAAGGGTGTTCGTATCGTGATTGCTCACTCAGTAGATGATGAAATATTCCCGATGGATGAGGTGCGAAAGATGTCCGCTGAGGGTATCGATGGATTCTACTCTATCAATATGAATCTCGGGCATAATGGCTATTTCTTGGACCCCAAGACGCACGCCTTTCTCGCCGAGCATACTTTTTCGGGGATTGAAAAAAGAGAAGAGAGGGAGGCGGCAGAAAAACAGGGTTTTCCTGCATCAGAAGAGCGATTGGCGGCATAGGCGTACAAAATAATATCTCTATGGGTTCCCTGCGATAAATCGGATATCGGGAATGAGATTTTGGAGGACTTACTTGGCAAAAAATGTTTGTTGAGTAAGTCTTTTTTTAGTATAATGAGGGAAGGAGGAACTCTGTGCGAATCTCTCGTTTTTTGCGTAGGGAATCTTCGCACAGGATGGTATTTTTGGGTACATTTTTGAATACTTTTTTCGGAATGGTACGCGTAAAAGAAAAAATAAAAATACAGAAGAAATTGCCCGCTTCA
This sequence comes from Candidatus Moraniibacteriota bacterium, assembly GCA_049289395.1. GTDB lineage: Bacteria > Patescibacteriota > Minisyncoccia > Moranbacterales > UBA1568 > CAYTED01. The sequence continues at coordinate 11,303 of JBATLQ010000015.1, forward strand.
AAGGAGCGTCTTTCTGTTGTCAAAAAGACAAAAAAGAAAGAAAAAGAAAAAGCCCCGGCGACAGGGAAATCAATATCTACTCGGTCTCGTTCTCTCAAGAAGAAAGTCATTCGCTCAAAGTCCCTTCCTGATGCAGTGGATGCCTCAGTGGTTTCCTTGAAAAAACCAGTCACTCAGCCATTGTTTCAGAAAAAAGTGATTTTCCAGAAAAGAACAATCGTTTCGACGAAAATGCAGATTTTTGACAGGGAAACGGAGGGTCGGACACTGTTGCGTCGCTTTATAGAAAAGTCATCCATACACCAGAATGTTCAAATAATACCTGAAGAAAGCCAAAATAATAAGGAGTGTTTGCATGGTATCGCGAATACCTCTTCGGAGACGGTATCCTCACGACGACGATCCACTCTTCGTCCGGTGGGCGGGAGAGGGAATGCTCTTCGGAACAAACTGAGCCTCCTTCGGGGATCTCTGCTCTCTTTTGGGAAACTTCAGAACACAGAAGAGGCATTGTTCTCCCGCTGGAAAGTGTATGTGACCAGAGAGATTCTCCGATGGAGAGTAGAGATAAAGCAGGGGATTCCTCCTGAAGGAGAGCCAAGACAGCGAGTAATCATAGAAGCGGAAAGTCTGACTGAATTTCTGGACACATATGTGGTGACTCGGAGGGAAAGTTATGGGAAGGCCTATGTGAGGCGTTTGTATTTCTCTCGCGTGTGTGAACAGATACAGAAGACAACCGTATCTTTGGGGAAAATAATCGGGGCATTCTCATGGAGGAGCAGTATTATCGCGATGGTCGCGATCGCCGCCGTGTATATCGGTGGAATGAATGTATCGGGCGCGCCATTTGCCCGGACCATTACCACGGAAACCGAGTGGGGTCTCGGGACGACGACTAATCTGTCACTGGAGAGTGCCACCGACGCCATACAGTTAGCATCGGATGGGAGCTGGTCAGCCCGTACCTGGGCAGTGCCACCCGATACCGTGAGCGCCGGATCAAGTTCAATCTTCGTTGGTGATAATCTCTATGTGATACGGGGACTATCAGATAAGGCATTTTGGAAGTATGATTCCGTACTGAATGAATGGGTAGAGCTTTCGGATTTGCCATTCCCTGCTTACTATGGCGCTGATATGGTTGCTGATAGTACTAACGGTCTCCTTTATGTGATTTTCGGTGGTTTTTCGAAAAAGTTCTATTCGTATGAAATAGCGACAGATACATGGATCGAGCTTCCGGAGCTCCTCGATACACCGTGGACCGGAGCAAGTATTGGTTTTGATGGGACGAACCCCTTCGTTCTTCGAGGAAACAATAGTACGGATTTTTGGAAGTATAATGTCGCTTTGAATGAGTGGCAGAGTTTGGCACCGAGTACGTTAGCTGTTTCGACTGGGGCGAACCTCGTGTATGGATACGATGGGAATTTTTACACACCACGTGGTGCTAATACAGTGACGTTCTATCGCTACAACATTGCCAGCAACACCTGGAGTACTCGTACAAATATCACCACTGGACAGAATTTCAATGGCGATCAGAAGGGTGCCTATGCCAATGGTTATATTTACTATGCTCGTTCGGCTAATACGACGGGGTTTCTTCGTTATGACATTGTGGGTAATAGTTGGACAGTGTTGGCTACGACACCAGCTGCCGCCAACTATACCTCGGTTGCTTTCAATGCCAATGACAACCTGCTCTACATGCTTCGCTCCAACAATACGTATGATTTGTGGAAGTTTGATCCGACTATTGGTGCGACGGGAGATTGGGTTGGTCCTCAGCAGGTGATGAACAATACTATTACGATGAGTACAGGAAGCGACCTCATCTGGAACGAGGTGACGGGTGCTGGAGGATATATGTATGCGGTACGTGGTGGGACACTCAATTTTTACCGTTACGACATGACAGCCAATACTTGGTCTGCTATGGCCAACTTGCCGGCGACGGTGACGGCGGATACAAACTGTACTTATAATGGGGGGTATGTCTACTGTCCTCGTGGTACAAATACCACGACCTTTTATCGCTACACGGTTGCGTCCAATACCTGGGCAACGGTGACAGCAGCACCAGGTACGGTGAGTAACGGTGGTGGGGCGTCTTACAATGCTTCGACAAATAGGGTGTATCTCCTTCGTGGTAATGGCACCGCTAATTTCTACAGTACCGATGTGGCAGTGGGACCATGGACAACACTGGCTAATACGGTGGTTGATGGGGTCACGTACGCCATCAATATTGGTGGGAAACTCATTTCTGATGACACAGATCTCTATGCTACGGTGGGAAACGGTGAAACGGCGTTTTTGAAATTCGATACTGTCGCTGGGACGTGGTCGACATTGGCTCCAACTCCATTTGCTCAGTACTACGGAACAACCATGACGCACGCAAGTGGAAAGATTTATGCTTTGGCTGGCTACTACAAGGATGAAACCTGGGAGTACACTATCGCTACCGATACCTGGAGGATGTTGCCTTCGAACCAAAAGTATCTGTATGGTCGTGGACCGTATAACGGAGCTGATATCGAATACGCTGGGGGCAATTCCTTTTATGCTTTGACAGGTTTATCGACTACTGACATGTGGAGCTTCACATCGGGGACCAATAATTTTGTTAGTACGGGGAGCTATGTGAGTGAAGCACTGGATATGGCACAGGTGACTGACTGGGTCTCTTTTGTAGCAAGTGATACCACTCCCGCCAATACCAGTATCGTGTATGAGACGCGCACCAGTACTGATGCGAGTTCCTGGTCAGCGTGGGAAGCGGTGGTAGGAACGACTATTGCCTCACCAGCTCAGCGGTATATCCAGGTACAGATGACACTCGCCACGAGTGATGGGGTAAGTACGCCGACGGTGTCTGATTATACGATTACCTACAATAACTCTGACACACCACCGACCAATCCGACTGCTGTCAATGCGTATTCACAGATTTCAGGCGGGGTAACACTCACTTCTGGTAGTACTTATCTCTATGAACATCCGTACTTTACGTTCTCTGGTGCCAGTAGTCCGGAGGCAGGCGTGGAAGGGTACTATGTCTACTTTGGTACCAATGCCAGTGCTGACCCGGTAGCAGACGGATCATTTCAGGCGAGTACTGCCTATGAAGTGAACCAGGCACTGGATGCTACCACCTACTATCTGCGTATTAAGACTCGGGATAATAATGGCAATGTGAGTGCTGGGACGTACTCGGCCTTCACCTATATCTATAATGGAGTGGCTCCGGCTCTGGTCGAGACCAAGACGAGCCAGGCTGATTTCTCAGCCGGGACGCTCTCGAATGTATCTGCGACTGATGTGACCGATGCATTGCGACTCTCTGCCAGTGGTAGTTCTGGGTTTTGGAACCAGACAAGAATAACCAACTCACTAGCAGGCATGAATTATGGGAGTGATTCAGTCCAAGTGAATTATGGGGGCACTGATTATATCTTCGCTTTGCGCGGTGGTAATTCGACAGGATTTTATCGGTACACAATAGCGACTGATACGTGGACATCGATGGCGGTGACACCGGGCAATGTGGGCTATGGAGGGTCTATCGAAGCTGGACCAGGCGATGTTTTGTATGCTACTCAGGGAGGAAACCTACCAACTTTTTGGAAGTATGATATTGCCCTTAATACCTGGAGTGCGGTATCGAGCGCTCCGAAAAACTTCTATATTGGAGGATCGATTTCGTATGATGGATCACGGTATATCTATGGCCTCCCAGGGAGTGATGATGCGTTCTATCGTTATGATACGACAGGAGATACCTGGAGTGCGCGTGCCAATGCACAGTTTGGCAACCCAAATACCGTTGATGGTCAGCTGGTGAACTATGATTCGGACAGTGTGTATGATGGACGCAACAATATTTATGTGATGCAGGGTAACTACTACCCGTATTTTGCCAAGTACTCCATTGCCACCGACGCTCTGTATGGTGAAACCGCCAATACCTGGACGGTACTCGCTTCAGCGCCAACAGGAGTCTATACAGGAGGCAGTCTCGCCTATGATACGACAACCGACAGTGTGTACATGACGCGAGGGAACTGGAAAAGCAACTACTACAAATATGCTGTTGAAACCAATAGTTGGTCTCAACTCCCAGATACGCCGACGACCTTTGGGCAGGGCGCTTCGCAGATAGTGTACAACGGATATATCTATGCGCTTGGTGGTAATAATACAGCGAGTTTCTATCGGTATAATATTGCCGAAACTTCGTGGGAAATTCCAACTATGGGAATTTTCGGACCTGCTGTACCGAGCACTACGGCCTATTTCCCATACTCCTATGGTACTTTTGCTGTCTCCGATGAAGGTGAGAACCTCTACATCGTTCGTGGTTCCTATGACAATGTCTTTGTCCGGTACAATGTGACAACAGGAGTGACGACAGAAATGGCTCGACTACCGGTAGGTGCCTATGACGGATCGTCACTTGTGTATGTCGGTAATCACAATGAAATCTACTATTCACCAGGAGCCATCGGTACCACTCGATTGACTGGAAGCAACTATTTCTTCAAATATGATATTCCGACTAATACCTGGAGTGAGATAACCACTGATCGTCCGCCAGTACAGGTCGGTGCCGGTTCGAGTATGACCTATGATGGGACGCAGTATATCTACCTGACGCGCGGAGCAGGTCAGACCACTTGGTGGCGCTATGATCTCAATGCTATCGCGGGATCTCGTTGGTCAGTAATGTCTACTGTTGGGGCGCCAAACGTCACGACTGGTGGTGAGATGGTGTACAACGGCGGATATATATATTCTATTCGTGGTGGGAATAACGCGAACTATCGCTATGATATCAACGCGGGTACGTGGGCGACCATGCCAGTTTTGCCAGCCACTATTAGTTCAGGTGGCAGTATCGCCGATGGCCATGACGGATACATTTATACGACCCGTGGAGCCAATACCTCTAATTACTATCGTTATTTGTTGGCAGATGGTCTCGCTGGGACATGGGAAGCGGTGACAGATGTTCCAGCTCAGGTCAATATTGGTGGCTTTCAGAAGCATTTGAGTAACCGTAATTGGGTCACTGCTGGGAATGGTACTAATTCTTACCCTGATGGGCTGTATAGTTATGTGGTCAGTTCGACGGGTAATGGCACAGGATTTCAGAAAACCGGTACGTATACCTCAGAAACACTGAATCTAGTCTCAGTGTATAAATGGGCAAATTTTTCGGCCAATTATACGCTCCCGAACAATACGTTTGTGACATTTGAAACCAGGACATCCGCTGATGGAGCGACATGGGATAACTGGACGAATATTTCGAATGAACAGGTGCTTGGAACGACTCATACATTCAAAATAAACTCAGCGCCTAATGGATACCTACAGGTGCGAGCAAACCTCTCTTCATCAGATCGAATCTTTTCTCCGTTGATCACGGATTATTCCGTGAGCTATTATCAGGATGTTACCGAACCGACAAATCCAAGTGCTGTGAGCGCTTATACGAGCGTGGCCAAGACGGCCGGCATCACGACTAATACTTGGTATAATCACACGGCACCATACTTTGAATGGCCGGCTGTCGATGGGGTCGGTGGAGCGACAGATGGGTCTGGTGGCTCGGGAGTAGCAGGGTACTACGTCTACTTCGGTACCGATAGCAATGCCGATCCCGTGGCATTTCAGACGACGAATACTTATACGGCGAGTGGTCTCTCGGCGGGACAGAGTTATTATCTGAAGATCATGACCGAAGACAATGCCGGCGTTATAACGGCGAGCTCGTATAGTGCGTTCACTTATAAATTTGACAATATCGCTCCGATCAATCCATCGGTTATTTCAGTGCTCCCGACTGGTTATACGGCTATCGACAATTTTGCTTTTACTTGGTCGGCGGATGCATCTGATTTGTTTTCGGCCATAGCGAAAATCCAGTATCGCACCGATGGAGATATCGCGGACACTTGGATAGATATCTTGGATGTCAATCAGGTTTCACTCACTATACCGAATGTGGATCATATCGTCGGCGCTTATCAATCGGGGAAAAACAAATTTTACCTCCGCGTTGTGGATGGCGCCGGAAATGTTTCGCCACCGCTCCTCCAGGAGTATTACTTCAGTGCCAGTGCCCCGACTCCACCACAGATCCTCGCCGCGACACCGACCACCTCATCCAATAACTCATTCGCCTTCTCATGGGATATCCCTTCCTCATATGCCGGAGATCCGACGAAAATCGTGTATCACTATTCCGTCAATATCCTCCCTACCGCGAATAACTCAGTGTCAACAGCAGCCAAAGCGGCTGGGCCGAGTGCTTTCGCGACCCAAAAGGGCGACAATCTTTTCTTCGTCGTTGCCGAAGATGAATCGGGAAATATAGAATGGGGGAATTATGCTTCCGTCACTTTCACCGCTGATACGAGCAATCCTCCTATCCCGGGCAATGTGCAGATATTCGACACCTCGGATCGGGAAAATTCTAAGTATGGTATCGCGGTGAAGTGGGCGAGGCCAGACGGCATTGATTCCGCGAACTTCGATGGCTTCGTAATCTATCGTTCTGAGGACAATGTGACATTCGCCGAAATCGCGAAGACGACAGGAAGCGCATATGTCGACTCGGGTGAAATCGTACTTCCATCGGGAGATACGACGCTCGAGAGTAAATTGTATTACTACTACATCAAATCCAAGGATAAGACGAGTAATTATTCAGCGGCTTCTTCGACGGTGTCAATTGTTCCGACCGGGAAATATACGACTGCTCCGAAGCTCGTCGGGACGCCGAGTTACACCACGCAATCCTTCCTCGCGACTTTTAAATGGGCGACGGATCGAGTTGCGAGCTCGTTTATCGAGTATGGCAAGTCGATTTCTCTGGGGGAGACAACCGGACAGGTAGATTCCGTGACGACTCACGAAGTGCTCGTGAAGGGTCTCGATGCTGGCACGAAGTATTTCTATCGAGTGAAATATATCGATCCCGATGGGAATATCGGTACATCGACGGTGGATACCGTTACCACACTACCACCGCCGGTTATCTCAGATTTGACGATTACAGACATTCAGTTGAATACGGCGTATGTCAGTTGGACGACCAATGTGAGCGCGACCTGTACCCTTGAGTATGGTGCCTACAGCATCGAGGAAACATCGGGTGGCTCGAGTCATGTACAAAAGATTGACAAGCTTCAGCCAGCTTCTGATTACTCCGTACAGATTTCTTGTATTGACGGTGATCTCAATACATTTTCATCCGATCAGTATGCCTTCAGTACTCCGGAAGAGCCCCTGGTTTCCGATGTGACTATAGAAAATAAGGAGAATGTCGATCTCCCGACGATTACAATCGCATACAAGACAAATGTCCCGACTTCAACTCTGATATACTATAAGTCAGGTGGAGAGAGTAATCATACCTACCTCACCGAAGATCTGGTGACAGAACATTCGGCTGAAATTTCTGATTTGAATCCGGCGGTAGAATATACCATCTCTGTTGCTGGAAAGGATGAGCACAATATCCAGACGACACCATTCGAACAGAAAATCACCACGCGTACGGATTCACGACCGCCGAAAATACTTGAAAATAAGGCGATGGGACGGGTGTCAGGACGGGGCGCGAGTGCCCAGGCGAGTGTGTATATAAAGATTGAGACGGATGAAGTGTCGAAGATTCATGTTGCCTATGCAAAGGGGATTGTCACGAAGTCGTTCGAGCAGTCAACGAGCGATGATTCGTTCAATACCTATCACCTCATTACGATCCCAGCTGAGGCGGGTGACGTGTATAGTTATCAGGTAGAGGCGTATGATGAGGCTGGAAACAAAACCACAACAGATGCGGCGACTGTTCCAGTCGAACAATCCAAAGCGAATGCCACCGAGGTTATCACGAGAACATTCCTCAACAATTTCGGATGGATTTCGAGGTTGACCGGAGGGTAAGAGTCAATATACTCGCAGGATAAAGGAATATGAGGTATGTCTGAAGACAAAGAAATTGTCATTCGTGTTGTGGGATTGAAAAAAAGTTTCCATGTAGGAGAGCAGGATATCCCCGTGCTTCATGGTATCGACCTTGAAATCCTCAGAGGGGAATTCGTCCTGCTCGTCGGACCATCCGGTTGTGGGAAGTCAACACTCCTCCACTCGATCTATGGTCTCGAAAATCCCACAGAAGGGACGGTTATTATCGGAAAAGAAGATATCTGGGCGAAGAATAAGGATTGGCGGGCAAACTTCAGGAATAAATATATCGGATTTATCCCTCAGCAACCGTTCTGGATTAAATCATTGACGGTTATCGAAAACATCGCGATACCAGGAGTGATCAGTGGGAAGACATTCAGCGAGAGTATCGTTTTCGCCGCGAAGCTGATCGAATTGGTCGGCATGGGTGAGTGGGCGAATCACCGACCGTATGACCTCTCCGGTGGTCAACAACAACGGATCGCACTCGCGAGGTCGCTCCTCCTCAATCCGAAGTTTATCATCGCTGATGAACCGACGGGCAATCTCGATATGAAGGCGGGAGAGACCCTCATGAAACTGCTTCGGAATATCTCGAAACAGTTTCATATAACCATCATGATGGTGACGCACAACCTCGATCAGTACAAGTTTGGATCGAGAATCGTGAATATGGTAGATGGGAAAATCATTTCGGATGTAATCAATGGGAATTCTATTGATACGATTGAGGAGGATACACAGACGGCACAATCATAACGCTATGCACTTCCCATTTCAAAAAAGCACGAAGAAGCCTGAGACTGTATCCACACAAGATGCACCGCCTTTGAGCGAGGCTGATATGGCTCGTTTTTCTCATATGCAGTTCTCATCGGTCATCTTTATCGGTTATCGAAATATGTTTTCGAATAGAATGCGATCCATACTGACTATCGGGGGAGTGGCTATCGGAATCGGTATTATTACTCTGCTTATCTCACTCGGTTTCGGCGTACAGGGCATGGTGATCCGCGAGGTGACGAAGAATAACCCGAGCAATATCATCGATATCAGCAATAAAAGCCTGGAGAGTTTCATCCTGCTGGATAAGAATACGCTGAAGCGAATTCGGAGTATCGAGGGTGTCGAACAGGTTGAGATTCGAACGAGTGTCGGCGGGAAATTGTTTTATGGAGAGTCTCAAACGGATATGACGCTCAATGTGATCAGCCGACACTACCTCGACTTGGCGCGGTCGGATATAGATTTGGCACTGAGGGAGAAAATGTTTCTCCAGGGCGAATCGATTATTATTACGCCGAAGCTCGCGACTCTGCTCGGTTTCGAGAATCCAGAGGAGAGTGTCGGGAAAACCATAGAATACAGCACGGTGATAACGGATGATATGCTGGCTGATGTGGAGGAAATACCGGAAGAGACACCGAAGAGCGATACAGAGAATATGCTGACGATAGTCGGCGTCGTGAAGGATCAGACCAAGGATGATGCCGTGTACGCATATATTCCGTTTGAGGAGGTGAGAGAACGATATGGAAATGTAGCGGGACAGTTTGCCAAAGTGCGGGTGAAAGATGACACGGTTATCAACTCAGTGCGTTCGCAGATTGAACAGACATCCTTCGTAACGGAAAGTATCGTCGATACGGTCGCCGATATCAATTCATTCTTCCTCATCGTGCGATCCATTCTCATCATCTTCGGTGTTATTATTATGTCGATTTCTGCTATGGGCATGCTCAATACCCTCAGTATTTCCCTTCTCCAACGAACCAAGGAAGTGGGGATACTGAAGGCTCTCGGGACGAAGAGGACTGATATATTCAAGATGTTTATTCTCGAGGCTTTTCTGATCAGCTTCTTTGGAGGAGCGATGGGGCTCCTGTTCGGATATGGAGCAGCGAAAGGCATCAACTACGGCATGAATATGTTGGCCACGAAATACGGCGTAGCAGCAGCGAGTTTCGTGGAGGTTCCGACGGCCTTCATTATCTCTATCATCGTGTTTATATTTTTCCTCGGATTGGTAACAGGAATCTTTCCGGCTATGCGTGCCTCGAAAATCCATGCTTTGGAGGCATTGAGATATGAATAAATGAACTCTGCTCTCAATGGAGGTGTTTTTCGTTATACAAAGCAATAGGCCCTCAACCCTAAATCTTCACCTCTTCCTCTTCGTCGCATGGAATTTCCTATGCGTTTCTTTCAAGTATTCATTCGAAACATGGGTGTAGATCTGGGTGGTGGTGATGGAAGAGTGTCCGAGCATAGTCTGCACGCTTCGGATATCCGCACCATTCTGCAGGAGGTCGGTCGCGAAACTGTGACGCAGGGTATGCGGGTGGACATCCTTCACGATACCGGCCTTGGTCGCATAGTGTTTCACGAGTCGTTGGATGCTCCGTGGCGTCAGCCGAAGTGTCTTGCGACTACTTCGTTCAGGATTTTTCGGAAAGGAGACGAAGAGCGCCGGGTCGATGTCGTCTCGGAGCTTTAGATAAGTCTCTATCGAGTCTCTCGCTTCGGGGGAGAGGAAGACGATGCGGAGCTTGCTCCCTTTGCCACGAACACTGAATTCTTCTTTGGTGAGGTTCACATGATCGCGGTTGAGATTCGTGAGTTCGGACACACGGAGCCCTGCCGAGAAGAGGAGTTCCAGAATGGCGTGGTCGCGGAGTGACTTGCGGTCGTCTCCTCCTGCGGCGGCGATGAGTCGCTCCACCTCATCGTATTCGAGGTATTCGATCTCTCGCATGGGAGTTTTGCCGATTTCCACTTTCTCGGCAGAGACGCATTCGACATCATCTTTGGCGAGAAATTTGAGAAAAGACCTGAGGACGACGACATGGAAAGCCTGGGTTACTTTCTTCATATTTCCTCCTCGGCCGTTTTCAGAGCGGTTGAGGAAAATCCGATATTCGCGGATTTTTTCCAGAGTGATATCACTCGGCTCCTCGGCTCCAGACCAAGTCAGGAACTTTTCGAGGGAGCGATGATAATTGGAGAGGGTGCGCGGAGCACGGTCAAGTTCGATCTCGAGGTGTTCGAGGTAGCGAGTGACGAGTTTTTGGAGGGGAGTTTTCATAGGAAGGGGTATGAAGACATTGTACAGTATGTGTTTTGGGAGGGATAGGAGTTACAGCGAAGAGTAACTGGTAACTTGTAATCGGTAATCATGGGGAATGCATTCCTCGTTACGAGTTTCTCATTACCAGTTACCACTTTTTCAGACGAACCAAACTTTCTTATAATGAGCAATTTTTATGATGGTATGCCGTATTAATTTTTACTTTATTTGAGCCATAAATAGCACTTTTTCATTGACAGATGGTAGCGATCGCGCTAGAATACCCTTTGTAAAAATTAAGGAAAAAGCCGATGACGCGATCAAGGCAGAATCTCTGCCCTCCTCGTCTACCGCTTGGACCGATTGAAGGGCCTCTCCTATTTTCAAGCAATTCCTCAGGTTTTTGCATGACAGACAGGCAGACCTCCGTAGCAGGCTTCGGGAATCTCATACCCGAATTCATTATTTTCAGACTCTTTTTGCTCGTTTCGTAAAAGAAGGCCGGTTCGGCCGGTACCTTCTGCGTACTTTTCGTACATCGGCAGCTTTTTCGGTGGTATTTTCGAGTGCTATCCTCGTATCCGCGACCAACTTCTCGCATCAGCGGGAGGAAGGCGGGATGCTCTTCGGTTATTTCGGTAGTGAACAGAAAGTCGCGCTCGCTTCGGCAGAGAAGCGACTTTCATCGCGTTTGCCGAGGACGGACAATCTCTCTCTCGCCCCCCTCGCGAGTGCTGGTTCGAGTGTGGATACGAACAAGGAGGATGTCGGCACCATCCTCGATATCGCGGGGAATAGTAATCTCTCTTTGGAGAGCCAGGTCGTTATTTCCAATTATCAGTCCGGGGCGAATGCTTCTCGGGATCCCGAGGAAGGCGAAGGCGTGAAGATCTATACGGTCGCACAGGGGGATACGGTGTCCGGTATCGCGACGGCGTATGGTATCACGGTGAATACGATTCTCTGGGCGAATGATTTGGAAAATGTAGACTCGATCAAGCCGGGCGATCAGATATTTATCTTGCCGGTCGCGGGGCTGACCTATGTCATCAAATCTGGCGAATCACTCGATGATATCGCGAAGAAGTTCAAGGCGGACAAAGGGAATATCATCGCTTTCAATAACCTCCCGGCAAATGGAGATATCAATGCGGGGGAGAGTATCATCATCCCCGGAGGGAGTAAGGATGTGCCGGTGAGTGCCAGCGATGCTTCTGCTCTCGCAAGGCGTCAGTATGCTACTTCGGGTGGAGTGGGTGCGGCGACGGATCTCTCGACCGGCGGATGGAAGAAACTCGAGGGCAAGGCGGGCACGGGACATCGATTCCCGTACGGGTATTGCACCTGGTATGTCGCGCAGAAACGATTCGTTCCGTGGAGTGGTAATGCGGGTACTTGGCTGTATAATGCGAGGAGCATGGGGTACAAGACGGGGCGTACTCCGGCCGTGGGAGCTATCGTCGTCACGACCGAGAACCGTTTCTATGGACATGTCGCGGTCGTGGAGAAGGTAGAGGCCGGTCAGATACTCGTCAGTGAAATGAATTATCGTGGCTGGGCGAAAACGGATAGGCGATGGCTCTCGACCTCGAGTCGGGTTATCAAGGGATACATCTATTAAAGAAGAATAGAGAATATTGAATTTAGAATAGAGAATGGAAGCAAACAACGGTCGTTCCGCTTTTTGAGCGGTGCGACCGCTGTTTGTAAACAAGGAAAAACTGTAAAAAAAATCCCGCCGAGTGGCGGGATGGGGTGTTCACTTACCGTGAACCGTAAGGAAAGGGACTCTTTTTAAAGGAGTCCGGCCTGACCGAAGAGGGTGAGGCTGATCACTGGCATCAGGGCGAGGAGGAAGGCGAACGCCATTTCCTGTCCTTCTGCGTGTGCTGAACATCTCGGACATTCAGTCCCTTGACATTCGGCTGTCGATGGTGAGGAACCATCTCCTTCTATGACGATTTCAGTCATATGTTTGTTTTTGCTTACGGATTAACTGTCAGATAAAAGAAAACGGGAGTGCGCATGGAGCGCTCACCCGTTCTTTACTGACTCTATAAGTATACTCCAAAAAACCGGTTTTGTCAAACGGGGAGTGAGTAAGGTATGATAAGAAGGATGATACGCTGATAGGGTTTATACTGGTACGGTTTCTCGACTATACCCTGCCCGCCCGAATCGCTACGAATCGTTGCGGGCGGGCTCATCCGAAGACGGACTGCGCTGCGAGGTAGTCTTAAAACTCGTACCAGTATAAACCTGACGCGATCAATTGAGAGGGAAAGGAATATATATGACTCAGAAAATCTACAATACTCTGTCGCAGAAGATAGAACCCCTGGAGACAATGACTCCCGGGAGGATTAATTTCTTCGTGTGCGGACCGACGGTGTATGATATGCCACACTTGGGACATGCGAAGACCTATGTGCAGTTCGATATGATGGTGAAATACCTGCGCCTGCGTGGCTTCGAAGTTTTCTACCTGCAGAACATCACCGATATCGATGACAAGATTATTGCGAGGGCGACGGAACAGGGAATCGGTTGGGAGGCGCTCGCACGGAAATTCGAAAGTGTCTATCTCGAGGATATGAAAGCGCTCCATGTGAATGCTGTATCGAAGTATATCCGCTCGACGGACTATATCGAGGAGGTGGTATCTCAGGTGGAGCGACTCATGGAACAGGGATTTGCTTACCGGACGAGTGATGGGATCTATTTCGAGATCGCGAAATTTGCCGATTATGGGAAACTCTCGAAGCGGGGTGAAGTGAAGAAAGACGATGCGGTATCCCGTATCGATGCAAGTAGTGAGAAACGGGGTTGGAATGATTTTTGTCTCTGGAAGCAATCGAAGGAGGGGGAACCGAGCTGGGAGACTCGTATCGGAATTGGTCGGCCGGGCTGGCATATCGAGGATACCGCCATGACGGAGAAATTTTTCGGTCCGCAATACGATATCCACGGTGGGGCGATAGACCTCATTTTCCCGCATCACGAAGCTGAATTGACCCAGATGGAGGCACTCTCCGGGAAGTCGCCCTTCGTCCGGTATTGGATGCATACGGGGTTCCTCAATATCGATTCGGAGAAGATGAGCAAGAGCAAGGGGAATTTCAAGACGATCCGTGAGGCACTGGTGGAATATGATTACCGGGTACTCCGACTCTTCTTCCTCTCCGCGCAGTATCGTTCCATGATGGACTTCTCGAAGAAGGCTCTGATGCAGGCGAAGAATACGCTCACGAGTATCGATGAGTTCGTGTTCCGTATCGAGCGTGACTCTGATGATGTGGAGAATGAATTGGTAGTCGCGAAACTTCGCGAAGAAATTATTTCCGCGATGGACAATGATTTCAATACGCCACAAGTATTCGCATCACTGTTTGACTTCATGAAGGCGCAGTCGGGAAAGAATTCTGGGAAGCGCGTTTTTGCATTGTTTCAGGAGCTTCAATCATTCCTCGATATCTTCCAATTGGAAGGGGATTCGGAGGATGAAGAAATTGAGAAGCTCATCGAAAAGCGGAATGCCTACCGGGCGGAAGGGAATTATGCAAAGGCCGATGCTATCCGTGATCAGCTCCTCGCCATGGGAGTGAAGCTGTATGACGAAGACGGGAAGACAAAGTACAGAAGATAGAGATGAGGGAATAGAATTTAGAAATCAAAGTGTGCTTTGAGGAGCGGTTGTTCCGCTTTTTGAGCGGTGCAACCGCTATTTGAATTAATTTTCTTTGGTGGTCTTTTTGTATTGTGGATGCTCGTTGTTTGTGTTACTATGGATAGTACGGATGTTATATTGTCCGTTTTTGCAGTATCTTATCAACCAAAATCGAGGAGTTGACGAAATGGGAACATTGCACCAGTTGGCGCAGAAGGCGATGGCGGCATTGCCCGAAACCAGTTGTGGCACTTGCTTGAAGGTGCGAGCGGCCATCGAGGGGTATGTGCTTGCAGTGGAGACGGCACTGTCGAAGCGTTTGGGTCTTGCCGTCGGCGATGAGGTTAGCCCCGAGCAGAGTACCGGTCATGTACTCTGCATGGAATACGAGGTTCCGAGCATGGCAGAAACGAAGGCCTATCTGGCATCGATCGGGATGTCATTTTCCGAATTTGCTTCCATGAATCCGAAGCTCGCTGCCTTTCTTGTGCAATCTGATGCCGACATGGAGCTGAAAGCTGCATAACGGTTGCAAAGGTGTTCATAAAAGCCGCTCGGGATGAATTTCCTGGGTGGCTGTTTTTTTGACAAGAAAGGAGTTTTTGTTTATAATCACCTTTGACTGAATGAGCGCGAAGGCGCTTTTTGTTTTCGTAAATTAAATGTAGTCCCCTGATATCAAGGTCGGTCCTTCAGTGGGTCCCAAGGTCCGACCTCGATATCAGTCTTTTCCCTAAGATCTCTAAAACCTCTAACCCCTAAACGCTCTATTTTTATGGACATCAGAAATATCGCGATCATCGCTCATGTGGACCATGGCAAGACGACGCTGACGGATGCGCTCCTCAAACAGACGGGCTTCGCTTCGGAAGGATTCTCCATGGACAGTAACGCCCTCGAGCAGGAACGAGGGATCACGATCTATGCGAAGAATGCGTCACTCGAATACAAGGGCGTGAAGGTAAACATCGTGGACACCCCGGGTCACGCGGACTTCGGTTCGGAGGTGGAGCGGGTACTCCGCTCTATTGATTGTGTCCTCCTCATCGTGGATGCGCAAGAGGGTCCGATGCCACAGACCAGGTTTGTGTTGAAGAAATCTCTCGAACTTGGACTCCGGCCGATCGTGGTGCTCAACAAAATTGACAAGCCAGCGGCTCAACCGAAAGAAGCAGCGGAAGCGATCTATGAACTCTTTCTCGACCTCGGAGCGACGGATGAACAATTGGATTTCCCGATCGTGTACGCTATCGGTCGCGAAGGGAAGACGAAGCGAACGCTCGAAGGGGAATGGGGAGACCTGTGTCCGCTCCTCGATACCGTACTCGAGCATGTGCCGGTCGCAGAACATGACCTCTCGAAACCATTCCGTGCTCAGCCATTCAACCTCGCCTATGATAATTTCCTCGGACGACTCGCCGTGGCGCGCGTGTATGAGGGGAAGGTGAGCGTGGGCGCACAGGTTATCGCCAAGCGCGTCGGCAGTCCGAATCTCACGGGGAAAATCGTGAAGATGTATAGCTTCTCGGGACTCGATCGTGTGGAGGCGAATGAAGTACAGGCTGGGGATATCGTGATGATCGCGGGTATACCGGGTATCGAAATCGGGGATACTTTGACGACGGATGCATCCGTCGAGACCTTGCCGATCATCGGTATCGATGAGCCGACGATTTCCCTCCGTTTCCTCGTGAATGATTCGCCATTTGCCGGACGGGAAGGGAAATTTGTGACAAACAAACAGATCCGCGAGCGATTGGAGAAAGAATTGGAAGTGAATGTGGGGCTGAAAATTGATTTGGATCAGGATGGGTACTATGAAGTGCTCGGTCGAGGGGAATTGCATATCGCGGTGCTCCTCGAGATCATGCGCCGTGAAGGATATGAACTCCAGGTATCCCAGCCCCATGTTATTTTCAAGGAAGTAGATGGCGTGAAATGTGAACCATTTGAAGAAGTGACGGTCGAGTGTCCGCAGGAAGCATCGGGGACGGTCATCGAGAAAATGGGGCGCAGGAAGGGCGTGATGACGGAGATGAAAGAAGCGAATGGCGGATTCGTCCGGATGCTCTTCGAAGTGCCGACCCGTGGGCTCCTCGGATATCGGGGTGAATTTACGATTGATACCAAAGGCGAGGGAACGCTGTATGCACGCGTGCTCGGTTTCCGTCCGCATGCAGGGGAAATCAAGAGGCGTGATGCCGGAGCGATGATCTCTATGGCGACCGGGAAGACCGCGGCATTCGCACTCGACAATCTCCAGACCCGTGGTGTGCTCTATATCGGTGCCGCTGTCGATGTCTATGAAGGCATGGTGCTCGGCAATACGGCGAAGGGCGAGGATATGTCGGTGAATCCGGTGAAGGGAAAACAATTGACCAATATGCGATCTTCCGGTACGGATGAAGCCGTGAAATTGACGCCGGCATGGGAACTCTCGATCGAGCGCGGTCTCGAGACGATGAGTGATGATGAATACCTCGAAGTCACACCGAAGAGCGTACGCCTCCGCAAACAGTATCTCTCCGAAGTGGAGCGCACGAGACATTCTCGGAAGAAATAGTTGGATTTTTCATAACGGTCGTTCCGCTTTTTGAGCGGTGCGACCGCTGTGAAAAATTTCAAGATCAAGAAAGACGACTTCAATTCGGAGTCGCTTTTATTTTTTTTAAAATCCTCTGTTTTGCGCGAGCGGTCGTTCCCCTCCAAAGGCGGGCAAGCGCTTTTGGAGGGGTTTGCCCTGTGAAATCTTTCTATATTCCACTGGAGTGCGACCGCCCGCCCGCAATGATTCGCAATCCCGCCCTGGCGGGAGTAGCGATTCGGGCAGGCTGTTTTTTGATACATGATACAATAAGAGAATAGAGTTGAGGAAAGAGAGAAATGAACATCAAAGAAATATTTTGGAATAAGGGTTTCGCGGTGCCGATGATGGCATTCCTTTTGTTGTTGGCAGGACTTTTTCTCTCACGGGATATTTTTTATCAGATCGCGGTCGGGATCGGGATGTTTCGACTGCTGGAGGAGTCGTATGCGCGGGTGAAGATCGGCAAATGGAACCTCGACTATATCGCGCTCCTCACGCTCGGGGTCGCGGCGGGGATGGGGGCATGGCTCGTCGGTGCGGTGATCGCGTTCATGGCATCGGTGTCCGCGGCACTGGAGGAATATGGATCGACTCGAGCGGAGAAAACGCTTCGGGAACTCCTCGAGCGATTCCCGAAAACGGTGACGCAGGATCTCGGGAGCGATGAGACGAGAATTATCGATATCCATGAGGCACACCCGGGCATGACTATTCTCCTGCGTCAGAATGAATTGGTGCCACTCGATGGGGAGCTCCTCTCGGATGCGCTCATCAATGAATCGAATTTGACGGGAGAGATAGAACCGCGGGTGTATCGTGCCGGATCGATTTTGAAGAGTGGATCCATCAATGTGGGCGAGATGATTCGTCTCATGGTCTCGGGAGATTTCGAGCACTCGAGTTATCGGAAGATATTGTTGCTCGTGGAAGAGGGGAAGAAGCATCCATCGGATACCGTGAGATTGGCAGAGAAGTATAATATCGCATTTACCGGCATCACGCTCATCCTTGCTTTCGGGGCATTTATTATATTCGGAGATATGGGGCGGTTCCTCGCGGTGCTCGCCATCGCGACACCATGTCCGCTTCTTATCGCGGCGCCAATTAGTTTCATCGGTGGGCTGAACCGTGCGGCCAGGAGCGGTATCGTGGTGAAGTCGCCGAAGATATTGGAACTTCTCGTGAAAACCGAATCACTCTTTTTCGACAAGACTGGGACGCTGACCTTGGGAGTGCCGAATCTCGCGCGTATCATTTCACAGGATACGGCGTATACCGAAGGGCGACTCCTCGACCTCGCTGTGGCATTGGAGAAACATTCATTGCATCCGGTAGCGCGCGCATTTCTCGCGGCGTATGAGCGGGATGGTGGGGAGAAATATCGGGCGGAGAAAGTGACCGAGAAAATTGGTGAAGGTATTTCAGGAACTATCGATGGGAAGGTGTATCGGCTCGTGAAGGGTATAGGGGATGGTATCGCCATCGATATATATGAGGGTGACAGGCGTATCGGACAATTTCTCCTCGATGATGTCCTGAAGGATGATGTCTCGAAACTTTTCCGATACCTGAGCGAGAGAGGATACCACCTCGCTATTTTGACGGGGGATCGGAAGGAGAATGCGGATCGGATATTTAAATCATTTCGCGTACCGATTTTTGCGGATTGCGGACCAGAGACGAAGGCAGAGGCCGTGCGGCGCGGACAGGAACGGGGACTCGTCGGAATCATCGGGGATGGGATGAATGATGCGCCAGCGCTCGCACTCGCGGATGTGGGGATCGTGTTTTCGGGAACGGAGAACAGTGCGTCGATCGAAGCGGCAGATGTCGTAGTGCTGGGGAATGATGCCTGGAAGATCCGTGATGTTATCCATATCGCGAGGAAGTCCTATCGGACCGCGCGCGAGAGTATTCTCATCGGTATCGGACTTTCTCTCCTCGGGATGCTCTTCGCTTTTTTCGGCTTCCTCTCTCCGGTACAGGGCGCGATACTGCAGGAGATCATCGATGCACTCGTCATCGTGAATGCTCTTCGCTCGACCTACTGATAGAAAATAACGGTTAAACCCTTGTATGAGTGCGAGCGGTTGTTTCCTATTTTTCACAACGGTCACTCCGCTTTTTGAGCGGTGTGTCCGCTGTGATAAAATCATCGTAATAAAGCAAGTGGTTGCACCGCTCAAAAAATATGTGCAGGGGAATACCGATTCATCCACATTTCTCAACCATACCCTGCTCGTCCGAAGACGGACTGCGCTGCGAGGTGGTCTTAAAATGTGATGAATCGGTGTTCTATGATAAAAGGAGAAACAAAAAGACTGGCGCGCAGCCAGTCTTTTTTCTATTCTACATTCCCTATTCTATATTCATTCCTCCCCTTACTTCTTCCGAAGGTGCCGAGCGACGAGAGCGGTGATACCGGCGCCGATGGTCGCACCGATACCCGCGGCGATAGCAGTTGCTTTCTCAGGATGCTTCGCGACATACTGCTCGGCTTGTTTGACGGCCTTTCCGAATTCTTTCTTTACCTTAGCAATTTCTTTCGTGGCCATCACCTGCGCTTTCTTCATGTCCTTTACCATTTCCTTCTCGACCGCACTTTTGACTGACTTCACTATGTTTTTTTTTCATAGTCTTGCTGTTATAAAATTATTTTTTCTTCTGACTACCGACGAGAGAGAAGACGATGAAAGAGAGGAGGAGCGTGAGACTGCCGACGAAGAGACTCCCCGCCCCAGGAAAGCGGAAGAACGAATCCATAACGCTACTTACGCCGATGAGGATGAAGATGTACCCGATGAATCCGGAGAGGAGGAGTAGTGATCGGACGATGGTGATTTGAATGAATTCCTTGAATTGATCCTCGGCGGATTGGATGAATGCCTTCGCATCGGAGAGTATTCCCTGAGCGACGAGGTTGAAGAGGGATTGCCACCAGAAAGTATGTGGCGCAGATTTTTGTTTTTTCTTGGTAACCATAAGACAAGTATAATTCTTTTTGTGAAAAATAACAATGGAAATATGATATAATGACAAAGATTAAAGAATACATTTTTCTCTCCCCATGGAATCTGGATTAGACCCATCCATCGTCGTCGATCGTCTCCGCGTCCTCTACAATCAAGGGAAGTCCAATGAGACGCGCGCGCTCGAAGAAACGAATATCTCCATTTACCCGAATGAGTATGTGATTATTTTCGGTCCTTCAGGTTGTGGCAAATCGACCCTCCTCTACGCCATCGCGGGACTGCAGACACCGACCTACGGGGATATCCGTATCAATGGCAAAGGGCTCTCGAATATGTCGGAGAAAGAGATGCTGGAGTTGCATCAGGTGGGTGTGGGACTCATCTTTCAGGCATTTTATCTCATCTCATCGCTCACGGTGCTCGACAATGTGTGTCTGCCCCGGGCATTTATGGGAGAGGGAGTGAAAGCGCGTCGGGCGGAGGGAATCAAACTCCTGCGGCGGTTCGGGATTGCGGAGCATGCGGACAAATACCCGAGCCAGCTCTCTGGCGGACAGAAACAGCGCGTGGCGATCGCCCGGTCGCTCATCAATAATCCGGGCATTATTCTTGCGGATGAACCGGTGGGGAACCTCGACTCCGAATCAGCGGAGAATGTATTGCAGATTTTGAAGGAGCTCAATGAGCATGATGGGAAGACCATCATCATGGTGACGCACAATCCAGAGCACCTCGTCTATGCCGATCGCGTGATCCGTATGAAGGATGGTCGGGTCATCAGCGAAGAGGTGTTCAAGGAAAAGCGCAAGATTCCGGAAAAGAAAAAAGTTGAAGAAGAGGCATTGCTGAAACGGCTCCATGAAGCGGATATGCCGAAGGAAACGGAAGAGCTGAAGATGCTCATGGCATCTTTCAAAAATCTCTTGCCACAGCAGGTGGATGTCCTCCTCATCCCGTTCAAGGCGAAACAACTCATGGCACATGTTCTCTCCGAACTGTCCGATGAACAGGTCGCCATGGGAGAGAGTTTCCTCAAAGAGCTCCTCTTCAAGAACATCGATGGGGAGCGTTTCAGCGAGTCGCTCGACAAGGATCTGGAACAGGGCGGCGCGGGGTGGAACAAATCTCGAGCGACATCCTTCACCGAACGGATTACGGGTATTATCGGGCAAGCTGATGTGAGCAAGACCATGCCGAGTCAGGCACCGATGTCTATCGCGCTCTATCTGAAAAAGCGATTCCATTTGACACTCAGTCCCGCGCAGGAAATTCGCTTGCAATCCACGCTGAAGCTCCGACTCGATAGCAAAATTGGTCAGAAAGAACTCATGCGCCGGCTCGACGCGCCACAGGATATCGGGGGTGTCGGTATCAATCGGCTCACTGCAGAGAAAATGGTTCGTGAAATTGAAATCATCATGCTCATCAAATACTCCTAATGACAAACAATTTCCAATGATCAATTCTCAATTCTCAATTCTCAATCAATGATTCAGTGATACAATTATTAGACAATGTTCATAAAACACAAAACATCAAAACACAAAGACCAAACAAAACACAAAACACAGTTTTCAAACAATACGCTTTCTTCATTTGATTCATTGAAACATTGAAAATTGTTTAGAAATTATCTTCTCATCCCTCATCCAATATCCAATATCTATTATCTCCTCCTATGCTCGTCTCTGATGTCGTCAAATTGTCACTCCGTATGTTCAAGGCTCGCACCATGCGAACCATCCTCACGATTTTCGGCATGGGTGTCGGTATCGCGGCGATTCTCTTCCTCGTTTCTTTCGGGTACGGACTCCAGCGAACATTGCTCCAGAAAATCACCACTTCCGATGCTCTCGTGACGCTCGATGTGACGACCGAGGGCGGGACGCCGGTAGAACTCAACTCCCAATTACTCTCTGGTATCGGAGAAATCCCTGGCGTCGTGGAGGTAATCCCAGCGCTCGAACTCCGCTCGCAGGCGCGACTCGATGGAGTAACGCTCGAGGTGAGCGCAGTGGCGACCGAGAGCGCCTTTATGAACCTTGATGGTCTCGCGTTCACCGTCGGGAAAAATTTCGACAGTGCGAAGCATCAGGTCGTCGTCTCTGCGGCGGTGGCGAGTATTTTTAGCGGAAAGCCAGAAGACATCATCGGGAAATCCCTTGATCTGAAACTTTTTCAGAAAATTGAGACGGCGGATGGCTCATCGAAAGAATCCCTCCTCCTCCCGGATACGCCATACATCGTGTCTGGTATCGTGCAGGGCGAAGAGAATGTGATCTACCTCCCGCTTCAGACGCTCAGCCAATTGAAACTCCCGAATTATTCGAAAGTGAAGGTGAAATGCGGGAGTACGAATGAGGTCGAGGGTGTCCGGGCCGCCGTAGTGGAGAAGGGGCTCGTCGCATCGTCGATCTCGGACATCGTCGATCAGGCGAACAAGGTATTCAGCGTGGTACAGATCGTCCTCATGATGTTCGGCGTGATCGCACTCGTCGTATCGGCTATCGGTATGTTCAATACCATGACCATCACTCTCCTCGAACGAACCGAAGAGATCGGGATTATGAAAGCAATCGGCGCTTCCAATACCGCGATCTGGCTCATGTTCATCTCCGAAGCGACCATGATGGGATTCCTTGGTGGGCTCGGTGGGGTGCTCATCGGTTTTCTCGAAGGACAGGTCGTGAACCTCATGATCAACCTCATTGCGTCTCGTTTTGGTGGCGAGCAGGTGAGTCTCTTCTACAGTCCGCTCTGGTTCGTGATGACCATCATCGCCTTCGGTGCATTCGTCGGATTCCTCACAGGTATTTTCCCGGCCCGCAAAGCGAGTCACATCGACGCCCTCGACGCCCTGCGGTATAAATAAATGACCAAATAGAGAATAATATGGGCAGTATACTGCCCATATTTGACAAAATATAGTTATTAGAGTATACTTGTCCTATTATGAATACCCCAAATCATCTTTATTTTCAGAGGGAAAATGATGCGAATATCAAGGAATCGTTTGAAAATTGGCGAGTGGTTTTGCTGTTTGGCGCGAGACAAATAGGCAAGACGACTATGGCGGAGAAGTATTTCGAGAGTATTGAAATACCGAAGAAGAAGATTGTCGGTCAGGATAGGGATGTACAGAGATTACTTCGGGAGAGTTCTCTGTCTTCAATCAATGCTTTGATAGGCGATGCTCAATTTCTCTTCATCGATGAGGCTCAGTATATTCCGGAAATAGGAACGGTTCTGAAGTTGATATATGATACAAGACCGGATGTAAAAGTCCTCGCAACGGGGTCATCTGCCTTCGGACTGGTGTCGAAAACAAGCGAAGCGATGACGGGGCGTCAAATATCTCTCAGTGCCTTTGCGCTCTCCGTTCGTGAGATTATGAATAATGATATTTTCGACAACATCATATTCGATATTCCACAGATACTCCGGTATGGCACCTATCCGAAAGTGCTTTCGACAAATGAGGCTGATCGAAAGCAAGAAATCTTGATTGAACTCGCGGATGCGTATCTCTACAAAGATGTCTTGGAGTTTCATGGCATCAGAAAGGCTCCGGTAATCGCGAAACTTGCGCAGATGCTCGCCTTGCAGATTGGCAATCAGGTATCGCTCTCCGAACTCGCTCGGTCTCTCGAGATAAACAAAGCGACCGTTCAGAGTTATATCGATGTGCTCATTAAATCATTTATCATATTCCCGCTCTCAACGCTTTCTCGCAACCCGAGAAAAGAATTGAACAAGTCGATGAAATATTATTTCTATGATACTGGCATACGGAATGCTATTATCCGTAATTTTTCTGATTTAGATATTCGCAATGATGTCGGAGCCTTGTGGGAGAATTTCATCGTGAGTGAAATGAAGAAGAGGTATACTTATGATAAGAAGCCGTTCAATATGTACCATTGGAGGACATACGATCAGAAAGAAATAGATATTGTTATGGAAGAAAATGGACTACTGAGAGCTTATGAGTGCAAATATTCCGGGGATTCTCGCGATATCAGGAAATCCACGCATGAAGCATGGAGGAGTTTGTATCCGGATGCGACGGTAGGGGTCATCAATAAGACGAATTTCGTTTCGTATTTGAAATAGTATCTATGACCATTCAAATTTCAAACTCTTAATCTCTTCTCCGGCCATGGGTCTCATCGGACTGCTTATCACGGTACTTCTCATGATCCTCGGAGCGGGGTATTTTCTGTTTGGTACTTCGAGTGGACCGATTACGCTGGAGAATAAGAATACAGAACAACCATCCGTCGCGGATATAACGACGGGTGCGGGAGAGATCGCGCGGTATCAGGCAATCCGGGATCAAGCGCAGGGAGTCAGTAAACAGGTAACAGAAAACAGTAAACAATTAGCAGAAAGCATAGAACAGGGGATAGCAAACAGCGAACAAGGAACAGTCAAAACAGCGGTCGTTCCGCTTTCGAGCGGTGCATCCGCTGTTGGGAAGGAAAAAACAGATTTGAACATTATCGACCGGAAAGTGGATTTCGGATTCGGCGTTCCGAAAGAGAAGCGAATGATTGATACGGTCGTACTCCACTCATCCTATAACTCCATAGGGGGCGACCCATACTCGGTGAACAAGGTAATAGATATTTGGCGGGGATATAGTGTCGCACCACATTACATGATCGATCGGAAGGGGAATATCTATCGTCTCGTCGATGACGCGAATATTGCCTATCATGCGGGTGTGTCGAAACTGCCGGATGGGCGGACGAATGTGAATGATTTCTCCATTGGTATCGAGATCCTGAATACGAAGGAGGACAAGTATACGGAGGCAGAGTATGACGCGGTGAATACTCTCATCGCATACCTCCGCGGAAAATACAGTATCAAGCAAGTCGTCGGTCACGCCGACATCGCCCCGGGGAGGAAGGATGACCCGTGGCATTTTAACTGGAAACAGTTAAAATGAAAACACAAAAATGAAAAACACAAAGTCCAAACAAAACACAGGAAACAAAACTTAAAACAAGAGAGTTTGTGATTTTTGGAAATTGAAATTTGTGTTTTGTTTGGTTTTTGTGCTTTGATGATTGTGTTTTATGGTCTATATATTTTCACTTAAAATTGAAAAAGAGAACTCAGAACTTACTTTATTGAAGGATGGGGTTGAAGTGGCGACGAGGGAGTGGCCTGAGGAGCGGGGGAGCGGGAAGGCGATACTCACTGCCATTGACGAGATTTTGACGGAGATGGATATGACACCACAGATGGTGGATAATTTCACCATTGACTCATTGCTCCCGGAAACCTATACTTCCTACAGGATAGCGAAGACGATTTCCGTCGTGTACGGATTCGCTGTTCAGACAGGGACAGAAAAATAAAGAAAGCGGGAGGAGTTGTCGGATTCCGGACATACCCGAATTCCAAAAGATAGCAACTTTTCTTTGCCTTCCTCACATGCGTATTCCTCGTTCTTCTTTTATACAAGAGTGATTTCGTCGAAAGGCTATATCTGAGCCTCTTTTCGCGTTCCGTTTGACAGGTACTTGACAGTTTGATAGTATTCCTTTTGCATTCTCAAGAAGTGTGTGGACTTTTAGGACTTATGCGTTTAGCGCGATTCTCGGACCCATAAAGTAGGCGAGATCTGCACTTGAACGCACGAGGCCTAATGAAGCCGTGCCGGTTGGCGGTGCGGATAAACCAGTAAGCAACAACGAAATGCGAACGGGTGACGCATTTTCGAACAAGTAAATAGTTATCCGACTAATCTCATTAGTCTTTCTTCCATTTTTTCGATCGAGATGGAAGGGGGGTACGATGAGCGCTTTTTTATGTCCAAAGCGCAAAAGGTGCTGAAGGTGAAGGATACATTTGGTTCAACATCTTCGTTGTCCAAACGGAAGTTTTTTCGGGATCGTATCATGGTGTCCCTCCCGAATCTCATCGAGATTCAGCAGGATGCCTATCAGTGGTTCTGGGACAAGGGTCTGACCGAACTGTTCCAAGAGATCAATCCGATCACTGATTTTACGGAGAAGGATTTGGAACTGTCTTTCTCAGATCACTACCTCGATGAGCCGAAGTGCTCGCCGACAGTTGCGAAGGCGAAGAACATTTCTTTCGAGGCGCCACTTCGCGTGAAGGCGACGCTTGTCATCAAGCAGACCGGTGAAGTGAAGGAGCAGGAGATCTATCTCGGTGACTTTCCGGTGATGACCGAGCGTGGGACATTTATTATCAATGGAGTGGAGCGCGTCGTCGTTTCTCAGCTCATCCGTTCTCCGGGTGTGTTCTTCACCATGGAGTACAACAAGGGAAAGAAATTGTTTGGTGCGAAGATTATTCCGAATCGTGGGGCGTGGCTCGAAGTGGAGACCGACCTCGATGGGGTGATTTCTGTGAAGATTGATCGCAAGCGCAAGATTCCAATTTCCGCTCTGTTCAAGGCATTTGGAACCGATGAAAAGGCACTCAGGCAGGCTTTCGTCGATATCGATAATGGTGATGTTCGGTTCATCGAAGAGACCCTCGCGAAGGATCCATCGAAATCTCGGGGAGAGGCGTACCGTGAAGTGTACAAAAGGCTCCGCCCGGGAGACCTTGCTACCGAAGAGAATGCGAAGTCGATGATCGATGCGATGTTTTTCAATTTCGAACGGTATGACTTCGGTTCGGTCGGTCGCTATCGTTTGAATCAACGGCTCGAAATCGATCGGGAGAATACTGAGGCAAATCGTATTCTCTGCGTGGATGATCTCATTCTCATCGTTCGTGAAATTATCCGTCTCTCCAATGATCCGACCGCGAAGGCTGATGATATCGACCACTTGGGGAATCGTCGCGTGCGCGCGGTAGGCGAGCTCATCCAGAACAAGCTCCGTGTCGGTGTGTATCGGATGGTGCGCAATGTGAAGGATCGTATGAGTACCTGTGATTTGGAGACGGTCGTTCCTGGTCAGCTCATCAACCCTCGGCCGGTTGCCGCATCCGTGAAAGAATTTTTCTCTTCGTCTCAGCTCTCGCAATTCATGGACCAGGTGAATCCGCTTGCCGAGCTCGAGCACAAACGGCGTCTCTCGGCGATGGGTCCCGGTGGACTCACTCGTGAGCGCGCCGGTTTCGAAGTGCGCGATGTGCACCCTTCCCACTATGGTCGCATCTGTCCCGTGGAGACACCGGAAGGTCCGAATATCGGTCTCGTCGGACACCTCGCGAGTTATGCTCGTGTGAATGAATATGGATTTCTCGAAACCCCGTATCTCGTGATCAAAAAGTCCGTCCCCGCATCGGAGAAAGATCTGCTCCACCGCATTCTCAGGGAAGATATCAATGGTGTTGCGAAGGCCGGTGAGAAAATTGATGAGGTATTGGCGAAGAAAATCGTCACGAAGAAGAAGGGTGGGGAAGTTGCCGTGAAGCCGTTCATTACTTCTGAAATCGAATACCTGAATGCCATTGTGGAGGACCGGAAGTCGATCGCGCATGCTGGTATCGACCTCGACGAGCACCGCAATATCATGAACGATGCCGTCGGCGCGCGCGTGAAGGGTCAGCCGGGCATGGTGGATACGGTAGATCTCGACTTCGTCGATGTGTCCGTCAAGCAGTGTATCTCTATCGCGACTGCCCTCATCCCATTTCTCGAACACGACGATGCGAACCGTGCTCTTATGGGTTCGAACATGCAACGACAGGCAGTATCGTGCGTGAAGCCACAGGCACCGGTCGTGGGTACGGGTATCGAAGACAAGGCAGCTGCGGACTCTGGTCAGGCGGTGATCGCAGTGAAGGAGGGCGAAGTCATCGAAGTCGATGCGAGCCATGTCATCGTGCGGGAAGTCGCCCCAGCCGGATCGAAGAAAGAGACATTCGATCGTGAATATGATCTCCTCTCTTTCGCCAAGTCGAACTCATTTACATCCATGAACCAGGTACCACGCGTGGTGAAGGGGCAGAGTATCGCGAAGGGGGATCTCCTCGCGGATGGTGCCTCCACCGATCATGGCGAGCTTGCACTCGGGCAGAATATGCTCGTCGCACTCATCCCATGGGAAGGGTACAATTATGAGGACGCCATCATCGTTTCCGAACGGGTCGTACAGGAGGATCGGTACAGCTCTATCCATATCGAGGACTTCTCGATGGATGTGCGCGATACCAAGCTGGGGCCGGAAGTCGTGACGCGCGATATCCCGAATATCGGTGAGGATCGCCTCCGGAATCTCGATGAGACCGGTATCATCCGCATCGGTGCGGAAGTTTCTTCGGGAGATATTCTCGTCGGGAAGATCACGCCGAAGGGTGAAGGGGATCTCACGGCCGAGGAGCGATTGCTCCGTGTTATTTTCGGTGAGAAATCTCGTGATGTGAAGGATTCTTCGATGTATCTCCCGCATGGTGAGCATGGCAAAGTCGTCGATATCAAGGTGTTCTCTCGTGATAAAGGAGACAAACTCCCGATGGGGGTGTTCGAACAGATACAGGTTTCCGTTGCGCAGATGCGGAAAGTTTCCGTCGGAGACAAGCTCGCCGGTCGTCACGGGAACAAGGGTGTTATCTCACATGTCGCGCCAGTCGAAGATATGCCATGCCTTCTGGACGGTACTTCTATCGATATCATCCTCAATCCACTCGGTGTGGCGAGCCGTATGAACATCGGTCAGATTCTCGAGACACATCTCGGTTGGGCAGCTTCGAAGCTCGGCTACAATGTCGCGAGTCCCGCACTCGATGGCGTGTCCGAAGAGGATATCAAATCAGAATTACGGAAGGCCGGTCTCCAGGAAAATGGAAAGATTCGATTGAAGGATGGAAAGACCGGTGAGTTCTATGACAATGAATCGACCGTGGGCATCATGTACATCATGAAACTGAATCACTTGATCGAAGACAAACTGCACATGCGAAGCATCGGGCCCTACTCGCTCATCACTCAGCAGCCGCTCGGCGGTAAGGCGCAGTTCGGTGGACAGCGATTCGGAGAAATGGAAGTGTGGGCACTCGAAGGATACGGCGCCGCGCATACGCTTCAGGAAATGCTCACGATCAAATCGGACGATGTGCTCGGCCGATCGAAAGCCTACGAATCGATTATCAAGGGCGAACCGATCCGCAGTCCGAACCTCCCAGCATCGTTCCATGTCTTGGTGAATGAATTGAAAGGACTCTGTCTCGATGTCGAATTGAAGGGCGTGCGGTCAATCGATGAAGATGATGCTGAGATCGTCCCGGTCGTGGATGAGAATTTCGGAACCGAAGCATTGGAGAAAGCGGTGCTCGCCGTACCAGCAGCAGAAGTTATTGCACCAGAAGAAATCGCATAATTGGTCATAAAATATCTATTAGAGTATGGATCAGAGTATTACCAAAGTAAGCGACTTCGAATCGGTGCGGCTGACGCTGGCTGGTCCGGAGCGCATTCTCGAGTGGTCATTCGGCGAAATAACGAAGCCGGAGACTATCAACTATCGAACCCAACGGTACGAACCGGAAGGTCTTTTCTGCGAGAAGATTTTCGGTCCGGCCAAGGACTGGGAATGTTATTGTGGCAAATATAAGCGCATCCGGTACAAGGGAATCGTGTGTGATAAGTGTGGGGTGGAAGTGACACGATCCGTCGTCCGTCGTGAGCGCATGGGGCATATCAAGCTCGCCGCACCGGTTTCGCATATCTGGTTCCTTCGTGGAGTCCCATCGAAGATCGGTCTCGTGCTCGGGATTTCTCCGCAGGAATTGGAGCGCGTGATTTATTTTTCCTCGTACATCATTACCGATGTGAACGAGAAGTTGAAGGAATCATCCGTCGATCAGCTGGAAAAAGAATATAAGTCGAAGCAGAAAGAACTCCGTCAGCAGTATCAGGATACGAAGGAATTCGAGAAAGCGCTCGAAGAATTGAAGGAACAGTATCGCGATACGAAGGACGATTTGAAGAGTCTCTTTCCACACCAGATCCTCTCCGAAGTGGCGTACTTTAATCTGTCTACTCGTTTCGGACAGGTCTTTACGGCAGGCATCGGAGCGGAAGCTGTTCGCAAGATTTTGGAGAAAGTTAATATCGGGGACAAAATCGAACAATTGAAAGTCGAACTCAGTAATATCGGCGAAGGATTGGATCGGAAGAAGACACTCCAGCGGTTGAAGGTCCTCCAGGGTTTCGAGAAATCCGAATTGAAACTCGAATGGATGTTGCCGACCGTGATCCCCGTGATACCACCGGACCTCCGTCCGATGGTCGCTCTCGATGGGGGACGATTCGCGACTTCTGATCTGAATGATCTCTATCGTCGTATTATCAATCGTAACAATCGCTTGCGGAAACTCCTCTCGATCGGTGCGCCAGAAGTCATCACGAGAAATGAGAAGAGAATGCTCCAGGAAGCCGTTGACGCGCTCTTTGACAACAGCGCGCGTCGTGGTCAGGCATCGACGGCCGCCGCGACCGGACAACGGCGTGCCCTCCGCTCGCTCGCGGATTCATTGAAGGGGAAGCAGGGTCGTTTCCGTCAGAATCTCCTCGGGAAACGAGTGGACTACTCAGGGCGATCGGTGATCGTCGTCGGACCAAGTTTGAAACTGCATCAGTGTGGACTTCCGAAGAAAATGGCGCTCGAACTCTTCAAACCATTCATCATCCAGAAATTGATCGAGAAAGAGATGGCACACAATGTGCGCACCGCTGGTCGTATGGTGGATGCGGATGCGGAGGAAGCGTATGAAATCCTCGATGAGATCATCGAGCACCACTTCGTTCTCCTCAATCGCGCGCCGACTCTGCACCGTCTCTCGATCCAGGCATTTCAGCCGGTACTCATCGAAGGGAAGGCGATTCGCCTCCATCCGATGGTGTGTGCTGCGTTCAATGCGGACTTCGATGGAGACCAGATGGCGGTACATGTGCCACTGACCGATCAGGCGAGGAAAGAGAGCGCGGAGATCATGCTCTCTTCGAAGAATCTCTTGAAGCCCGCTTCGGGTGAACCGATCGTGACGGCGACGCTCGATATGGTGCTCGGCGGATACTATCTCTCGCATTTGAAGTCGGATATGCCAGGCGAAGGGAAATCCTTCGGAACCATGGATGAGGCGATCCTCGCGTATCAAAACGGACTCATCGCGGTTAATGCGAAGGTGAAACTCCTCTGGAAGGGCGAGATGATCGAGACTTCGGTCGGACGCATTCTCCTCAATGACATCATTCCGGAGAGTATGCGTTTCGTGAATACGGAAATGACGAAGAAAGACTGGAAATTCCTCATCGCGAAAATGATCGAAGAATTGGGTGGTGATGAGACGGCGAAATTCGCGGATCGTCTGAAAGATCTCACCTTCCGTGCGGTATCGAAGTCCGGTATCAGCTGGGGGATGGATGACCTGAAGGTACCCGTCGAGAAGAAGGCCATTATGGCGACGGCTGAGGTATCCGTCCTCGAAGTGAAGGAACAATTTCAAAATGGACTCCTCACGAATGAGGAACGACGGAATCGTGTTATCGAAATTTGGAATGAAGCGAAGAATAGGATTACTGATGCCGTCCGTGCGTCGCTTGACAAGGAAGGACCGGTGTATTCGATGGTGTACTCCAAAGCTCGTGGATCTGAATCCGTCGTCGTGCAGATGACCGGTATGAAAGGACTCGTGGCGGGTGCGACCGGTGAGACGATCGAGCTCCCGATTCGCTCCTCGTTCAAAGAAGGATTCAATGTGCTCGAGTATTTCATCTCGAACCATGGTGCTCGCAAGGGAAATGCCGATACCGCGCTTCGTACCGCGACGGCCGGATACCTGACACGACGGCTCGTCGATGTGGCGCAGGATATCATCGTGCGTGAAGCGGATTGCAAGGATACCGAGGGAGCCTATCTCTATCGGGAGGATTCCGATTCCGTTGGTATCTCATTCGCTTCTCGTATGGAGGGGCGTGTCGCGGTGGAAGATGTCGTCCTTGGCGGTGAGACCGTGATCAAAACGGGCGACCTCATCACCCGTGTACAAGCGAAGCAGGGTGAAGTGGCGGGGCTCGCGAAGATCAAGGTGCGTACGCTGGTTACTTGCAAGAATCGCCGTGGAGTGTGTCAGACTTGTTATGGTGTCGATCTCGGTCGTGGCGGCATCGTCGCCCTCGGGACGGCAGTCGGTGTCGTCGCGGCACAGGCAATCGGCGAGCCTGGGACTCAGCTCACCATGCGTACTTTCCATTCCGGAGGTATCGCGGGTTCCGACATTACACAGGGACTTCCTCGTGTCGAAGAAATTTTCGAAGCTCGGACACCGAAGGGTGAGGCCCTCATGGCGGAAGCCGATGGAACCGTGACGAAAATTGAGAAGGATCATGAGAAGAAAGTGAATACGATCTTCATCGAGACGGAGGACAAGCGCACACTCGAATACGCGATACCGGGGAATATCGGTATCAAGGTGAAAGTGGGCGACCTCGTCGGCAATGGTACCGCGCTCTCCGAAGGTCATATCGATCTGAAGAAACTGTACGCCGCGCTCGATCGTGAAGCACTGCACCGCTACATCATCCGTGAAATCGAAGAGATCTATGCATCACAGGGTGAGGGTATCAATGACAAACATATCGAAGTGATTATTCGTCAGATGCTCTCTCGTATCCAGGTGCTCGACCCAGGAGATACGGAACTCCTCCCGGGTGATGTCGTGG
This sequence comes from Candidatus Moraniibacteriota bacterium, assembly GCA_049289395.1. Lineage (GTDB taxonomy): Bacteria > Patescibacteriota > Minisyncoccia > Moranbacterales > UBA1568 > CAYTED01. The sequence continues at coordinate 44,243 of JBATLQ010000015.1, forward strand.
AACGCGCCCAGTTCGAAGAGGCGAACGATGTCGCCAGGAAAGCGAAGGGTGCGCTCGCTGTGGGTGAGCCGACCGTCCTCGGTATTACCAAGGTCGCTCTCTCGACGGAATCCTTCCTCTCCGCTGCGTCCTTTATGGAGACCGCTCGCGTCCTCATCAATGCCGCGGTTGCTGGCAAGGAGGACAAGCTCCGTGGGCTGAAGGAAAATGTGATCATCGGTCGGCTCATCCCCGCCGGTACCGGTTTCCGCGACCTCTCGAAGAAGTAAGGCAGAGAAAGTATCAACGGTCATTCCCTGCCTACCGGCAGGCAGGCGCTTTTGGAGGGGTGCGACC
>JBATLQ010000016.1:0-2310 GCA_049289395.1 Candidatus Moraniibacteriota bacterium
GATAGATGCCCCGCCAGGGGCTCGCGCCGGCCTCGGCCGTGAAGGTCACCCCATCGGCCAGCAACGCGCCGTAAGCCTGGAGCGAACCGTTCCCCGTGAACGATACCTTCGTACCCGGTTCAATGGTCAGCTTTGCGCCACTGTTGATGCTAATGGTTCCATCGACAACATATTCACTATTGGCATACCAGGTTTCTTCACCCTGAATCGTATGTCCCGGCATATAAATTCTGCCGGTACCCGCAACCACCCCCTTGGTTGTGGTCATGCTGGAGCCGTCATCCAGCGTCACGGTCAAGGTCACGTTGTACCAACCGCCGGTAGCGTAAGTGTGATCCTGCTGGCGACCGTATTCGTCCGCCGTGTTGTCCCCAAACTTCCAGCGGTATTCCGTGATATGAGAAGATTCAGGCGTCGAGACGCGAACCTTCAATTCATCCCGTCCATCGGGATAACTGACATTGATTTCGGGCAGGGCAACGGTAATGACGCGGCTGCGGGTAACCGTTGACGTGGCGGGATCGGTGACTTCCAGTTTTACCAGATACGAACGATCTTTCAGATAGAAATGCTTGGCAATTTTATCCGTTGAGATGGTTGATGGAGAAGTGTCATTAGGACCGTCGTAGAAAGTCCATTGATAAGATGCGCTGCTGGAGTACGAACCAGTGGGCGAGAAGGTGATTTCAACGGGAGCGTGGGGATTGGCGGGGGTAATGCTGAATCCAAACGCCAGCGAATTAAGATCGCTTTCAAGTAGATTAAACAGATCATAATAGTTGGAATCCCCTGGGTAAAGATTGACGCCTCTGATTTGGCCGTGGTCGAATCCAGGTAACTCATGACTCCCAGCTAAACTATGCCCTTCAAATAAGGCGCTTCTAATTGGGACGATGCCGTCGTTCAGGCCATATTCCGATGGATCTGATAATCCTTCGTATATAGCAACAGAGGAACATAGCCAAAATTCTCTGCTATAATAATAACTTCCTAATTCGGTTAATATTCCAGGGCAAGTAAGATCAAAAACAACAGGACTAGGTCTTTGGGGGTCACTCTCGGAAAGTTTTCCTCCATAAGTAATAATTTTGCCGTCAAAATTCGGATTTGTAAGTTGATTTAATAGCTGGTTAACCTCATTACCATTCTTATACGCCAAACAACTACTGATTGAACCATTATAATTATCCCACAATAAATCATTCCTATTTGGCTCATCAACATTGATAATATTTAAACCACCTGTCCACCACTTAAAAAGTCCCAGTTGTATAAATGGTGAACTCCAGAGAGATGATTCTGAAAGAAGGCAACCGACTCCTATATTCCCATTAGCTGCGATTGAGCCATGATGTGGCGTTCCCAAAGTAATCAGCCTAATGACTCGATTTCCTCCTGATTGGCCTACAAAATTACCAATGTTAAACGTGGTATTATTCATAAAGGCGCGGGAAACCAAGCCACCCATACTGTGTGCCACAATGACAAAGGGCACATCATCAAGTTTATTCGCTGTTCCCTGCTGTTGGTTTGTCCTTTCATCAATCCAATCACGCAAACCTTTAGCAATATCGTTTACACAAATTTTGTTGCTTTCATAGAAAAAGGCATACAACTTAAAATCATCTTTCAGTAAGGAAGAACCCGACGTACCCCAAAAATTAAAAAACATTCGGAAATTAAGCCAATAATCCCAATACGGATTGCCGATATTATCGGCACCACCCGGAAATTGATTACCATCTATTCCATGCACCAATATCAAAGGCGTTCTGCCATTTGCCGGCTGGGTGTCATTGGGATCGGCAAGCAAGGCCGTAAAATCCTTTGGATGCCCAATTGCCGGGCAGACTTCGGCTTGGGCGACGGGTAACAATAGAGAGAACAGCAGCAGTCCAAATAAACCGAACCCGACCACCAGTGTCGCCAGCCCTCGCTGCCATTTTTCGCCACTCGACCGTCTCATGACCTTCCCCTTTGAATTTGTGTTGCAGTATCCCCGGCTGGGCTTATCGAAACCTTTGGTAAATCCAACAAAAAAGCCGAACCACCTCGCGCGACCGTGACGACGGTCGCCCTCGGCAGTCCGGCTGTCTTTTTCCAAGACCCGTGACTTTCTGCCCCTGTCTCGCGGCAGGTTTGGCTTTGATTCGGTTTATTCGGTTTATTGTTTACTCAGCAGCACATACATGGCCTGAAGGCCGAGCCACCCCGCGCCGGGTCCAACCAGCGCGCGGCTCGTTCGCGCCAGGCCCAGCGCTCTGGGCTGTGTTCGCAACCACTCCCCCTCATCGGTAGCCTGCCCAGCCG
>JBATLQ010000017.1:0-2243 GCA_049289395.1 Candidatus Moraniibacteriota bacterium
CCTATATGCACCCCATGCACGCGTACTGCCGATATACTACAGCCCGAGATAATGATTCTTCAATCATAACAGATACGCTAGGAATCATTACCAGATTCCTCCAAAAAAAATAGGGGGAGTTCCGCTGAACCCACCCCTCTTCCGACCGCTACATTACATCCGATGTGTACTCCATCGGATACGGATCTCTTCGATCCTCGTATCAAGTACTCGTTGCCGAGTCTCGGCTTTCTTCAAAGCCTTCTCAAGGATTGCCCGCTTTGGGTGACAATCCTTCATGGAAGTTGGTCCATTTCCTGCCAACCGCCTCAGGCAAGCATCCTCGCCAAAGATGCAATCACATTCTGGCTTATGATCACACCCTTTTTTATGCGTCATTTTATCCCTTTCTTTCTTTTGCTGAAAAAATCGCCCTGTTTTGCTATTCTCAGAGCGATAAAAAATAAAAAAGTGGTCATATGACCACTCTTCTATTATACTCCTTTTCATTGATTCTGTCAATGACTACTCCAAAATACCATCGAGATTCACATCATAGAGAATCTGCTCGGACACGAGGCGATAGCTGATCATTTCCTTCGCATCGAACCAGATCGGGATTTCCCGTTCGGCTTCCTCGGGACTGTCGGAGCAGTGCACGAGGTTACGGACAGCGCGATTGTCGATAGAAGAGAGCGCATACGAGTCCAGAGTGAGGTCACCACGAATCGTTCCCACATCGGAAGTGGTCGGCTCCGTTCCTCCGACGAGCTTCTTCACGATGGCGACGGATTGATTGCCCTCGACGACCATGGCGAGCACCGGACATGCGGTGAAGAAGTCCGCATTCGCCTGGATGATGTCCTTGCCGTACTCTATCGCCTCTTTCTCAATCGGCAATCCCTGCGCCGTACGATCATTCACGATACGGGTTCCCTTCGCCATGAACCACTCTTCATTTTTATTATAATGCGCCCAGCACTGATCCGCTGTCGGGAGGAGGAACTTGACCGCGATGAATTTCAGTCCCGTCCGCTCGATGCGTTTCATGATTTCCCCCATGAGGGATCGCTGAATGCCATCGGGCTTCACGATGACGAATGATCGTTCTTTCTTCGGATGTTGTGCCATAGGACTTACTCTACACTCATTTCGAATAACTTAATTCCAATCATACCACGGAAGAGCTTACTTTGCAAGTCAGGTGAAAAAAACACAAAGCTCAGAGCACAAAATCCAAACAAAACACAAAAACCAAAAAATATGATTGTGGTTTTTCATTGTTGTGCTTTGAGTTTTGTGCTTTGTCTGGTCTTTGTGTTTTTTGTTTCTGTATTTTGAAATCAATCTTTCCTCACGCACTTCTGCTCCTTACAAATATACACGATGTCTCCCTCCATATCGGTACGATGCGTACTGATGCCTCGACTCATGAGACGACTCATCACATCGGGAGACGGATGACCATAGCGGTTCTTCCCGACGGAAATGACTGCTTCTTTCGGGTGGATCCTATCAAGGAATGCATCGCTCGATGAGAACCGCGATCCATGATGCGCCACTTTCAGGATATCGACCGGCTGTTCCTGTGGCAGAAAGAATTCCTCGCGTGGAAGATCCCCAGTAAAGAGTACCGTGCTCTCCCCGTACACAAATCGGAGGATGATGCTCCCATCATTGGATTCCTTATCAGACAGTGGTGGGTCATACGGACCCGGATGCTCCACAGTAAATGTACCGCCGTCATCAGGGAGGACGATTTCCGTCCCCGCTCGTATCGGTTGTCGCGATATGCCTTCATCCTGTATCGCCCCGAAGAAAAGTCTCTCACTCTCCGTACCATCCTCATACCCATTGGTGAGTGCGGAGAGCACGCGATAAGAACGAAACAAGCTTGAAAATCCACCAATATGGTCGCGATCAGAATGCGTCGCGATGACCGTCTCTATCGTCCGATCCCAAAACGGAATGTGCCGACCGAGACGAGAGAGGAGGAGTTTCCCATCCACTCCGGCATCGATGAGAATCTCCGTCATACCCCTGCGAATCAGTATCGCATCCCCCTGCCCCACCGAGAGGAAGACGATCTCCGTCTCATCGGGGAGGTGCGTCGCTCGCCATGCGACAGAGAAGAGAAAGAGCGAGCATAACAGAAGTCCAAGGATAAACCAGTACCGCCATTTGTGATTTCGTTCTTTCATAATTTTATTGATTTCTCCTAATCATTATAGGTCAGACTTCAAACAGCGGTTCAACCCCTGTAC
>JBATLQ010000018.1:0-2041 GCA_049289395.1 Candidatus Moraniibacteriota bacterium
GAGCGGGAGTTGAAGTGGTGTGGATTGCGATAGAAATCAGAGAACATCGGCGCGGCGACGATGAAAGCGACAACGATGAAAGCGACGGCGTGCCTCCAGTAGTTTTTGAGAAAGTTTTCGTAAGAGAGTATGAGGAATGGGAGGAGGAGGATGAGGATGACCGGTGCCAGGCGGAAGGCGATATAGGTGTGGACACCGAGACCGAAGCTGATTCCAGCGAAGAGAAATGGGAGGATTTTTTTCGTACGGAGACCACGAAAGAAAAAATAGAAAGAAAAGGACAGAAGGAACGGCATCATGATAGCGCGAAATCCGATTCGAGAGAAGTTGATAGCCCAATAGGAAGTGGCGGTGATGAATGCGGCGATTATGCTGGCGCTCTGCCTCTCGAAGAGTTCCCAGGCGAGAAGACCGATACCGAGTGCTGCGAGCGTGCCGAAAATGGCTGACCAGAGCTTGAGCGCGGGAATATTCACCCCGAAGAGCTTGAGCGCAAGCGCTTGGAGGTTGATGAAGAGACCTTCCCTTCCGGAGTTTTCTTCGTAGAAAAGTTTGTAATTCCCGGTTTCGTTCGCGGTGATCGCATTCGTGCCATTCATCGCCTCATCGGGATAGAGTCCGGCGGGGAGATTTTCGATATTGTAGAAGCGGAGGAAAAAGGCGAAAAGTAAAATCGCACCGAACCCGAGGAGCATGGGAGAAATACGAAATGAATATGTCGGCATAGATATAGAAGACTGTTTGTTTTTGAACTCTTGTGATAAAATTATAGCATGCGTAGGATTCAAAATAAACAGAGAATGATATGAAGTCAGAAATGCCGAACAAATCGAATGGAGACTATTCTCTCGGAAAGCGAGCAAATGGAGATAAGCCTGAGGAGGTCAAGACTTTTCTTTTTCTTCAAAAAAAAGCTGAGAAACAAGTGGCATCTGTTGTCACTCCTCAGTTCTTGAAGCCATGGCAGATTCTTCCAGAAGAGGTATCGGACATTCAAAGAGAAATTGCGACGATCGTTGTTCGTTCGAGAGTGAGATTCAAGGATTGGGATGAATCCGATTGGCTATCGTTTTGTCGTGAATATATGGAGTATTGTTCCGAGAAGGAAGAGTCTCTGATTGATGACTCGGTGATAGAGGGAATTTCTTCGATTGAGCGGGCAGATTTCCTAGAAATCATCTTGCGCGAGCGACGAAGTGAGGTTGCTTATGGGAAATCGAATGGACAGAATGAAGTTGATAATGAAAAAATAGAGGACATTGATACCCTCCTTCGTGAATTGAAAGATCGGAGGTTGCTCCTCTTGCGTCAGAAGTATGCCGCTGATCCACAAGGAGAAGGGCATGCTTTTTTTCAGGAGTTCAGTAAGAGTGTGACGGAGAAACGCGAAACGATTGAACGGGCAAAAAAATTTCCTGATTTGCGTACAGTCGTTGATTCTGAGGACACAGTGAGCAAAGGTGCTCGGAGTTTCGTGAAGCGAATCGTTCTTTCTCCTGAGAAATTTCAACAACATATCGATACGGCGTCAGGTGAAGCTCGGGAGTGGATGCAACAGGAAATCGATGCCGCCAACAGAGACCTCGGAAAATCGCTTTCTGAGAAATTCCGGAGCATGAGAGAAAAACAAGATGGTATCAACGGATTTTTCAGCGCTCGAAGCGAAGAACTTCTCCATGATATCGAGGGTGCGGATTACGATGCTTTGATGAGTATCGGGCATGCTCATTTTAGACAGGGTAAAATGAGTGGTGTGTATTTCATTCCCCGCAAGGATATCGATGAACTGATTAAAAGATTCCCTTCTGATGAGGGTAAAATCCGTATTTTTTTTCGAAAGACCGAGGGAATAATCCGTAAGGCATGGAATGAACGCTTAGTATTTGCGCAGAAAGAAAATGCTGAATCCCAGGTGAAAGAGGTTGAGAGTCAGGTCACCTTGAAACTCGCCTGGGCTGAAGCTGAATATACGAATCCGGAAAATGCTGGGAAGATTTTACCGGAACAATATGAAAATTTGCAGAAATTTCTTCATAAAAGT
>JBATLQ010000019.1:0-4864 GCA_049289395.1 Candidatus Moraniibacteriota bacterium
GAGAATGCTGTACGGATACTCCCTCGCGAGATCGGCGAGTCGCCCCGTCTCGCCGGTTTCTCTCGAACCGATGAGTCGTGTCACCGCATCCGCACCCTGGTACTCACTCATATCGAGACGGATCATCCGTTCCTCATCATCGAACACCACTTCCGCGAGTGCTTTCGCCGTCTCAGTCTTCCCCACACCCGTCGGTCCGAGGAAAAGAAAACTCCCCATCGGCTTCCCCTCCTCGCCGAGTCCCGATCGATGGCGACGGAATGCTTCTGCGACCTGCTTCACGGCTTCCTCCTGACCGAGAACCCGCCTCGAAAGAATTGTTTCCAATTCAAGGAGCTTCCCTCGTTCCTCCGCACCGATTTCCCCGACGGGCATACCGGTTTTCATCGAGACGAATTTCTCCACATCCTCCGCGAAAATATACTGATTCGACGAATGTTCCTTCCAATGAAGAATAACTTCTTCTGCCAGATCGATCGCCCGCTCCGGAAATGCCTTCTGCCATTCATATCGTTTGGACAATTCCACAACCTTCCGATACGCCGCGAAGGTGAAGAGGACGCGGCGTGATTCGATCGCCTCGAATTTCGCGATGAGCGCGAGGTAGGTCTCCTCCTCCGTCGGCTCATGGATGATGATCGGTTCGAAATATTTCAGAAGTTCGGCATGATCGGACACGAAATGCTGGTACGCGCTCTGATGCATCGTCCCGATAACCTGAAATGATGGGTACTGGAGCATATCAGAGAAGACAGCACCGAGTGACGACCGGTCATTCTGCTTCTCGAAATACTGATCGAAATTTTCGATAGCGAGGATGATATTGCCAGCGAGCGTCGCTTCGAAACAGAGTGCCCGTACCGCCGCCTCGCCATCCTCACCCCGTGCCACCGTATCCGAAAGCACCCGCCCGAGATCAAGGAGGAGAATACGACACCCGAAGAGCGAAGATCCCGCACGATTCTCCCGGATATGCCTGGCGAGGCTATGGATGAGGGTGCGCTTGCCGATGCCCGGCTCCGCGATGAACAGCGCATTTGCCTGCGTCGATCTCTCGAGGACGAGTGCCGCCAACTCCTGCTCATCGTCGCGTCCGAAGAAATGTACATCGCGGTATTCCGTCGGATCACTCTCCGCGAGGTCGATCGAATACGCATCGAGGTGTGGCGTATACGCATAGGTCCAGAAGATTCCGATCGGTTTACTCTTCATCAAATTCTCACGAGTGAATATTCTTCCCTTCCGGAGTTGCCGTACGAATCGCTCCCGTTCAAGTGCACACGCCTCCTCGAAATGCTTGAGGTGCAGTCCCTGCGAGACGAGAAATGCCTCCCATGTGGACTGATCCTTCAGAGCCGTTTTCGGAATTGCTTTCAAGGTCAATCCCACCCGTGCCAAAGCGCGAGAAAACCATTTCCTCTTTTTCCTCTTGGTAATTTCTTCAAATGCGACTTCTTCATCTTCAGTCCCTGCATATCCCAGAGCTGAAAAAAGAATGCCTATAGTGAACACTATACCCACAATACCCGAAAAGAGGAACGATCCATTCAGAAGCAGGAAAAAACTCATGAGGAAGAGAAGCGGAAGTGCCACCCACAAAAAGAGCCCCATCAGTCCAATGAAGAAAACAAGGAAGAAGAGTACAGTGCCAAGAACGATGACGAAAATGCGTACGATAGATCCGATTACCCGCGAGATGATGTTTGAAATCAGCGTATTCAAGGATTGAATCGGATGGAATCCCACCCAATCACGAAAGGTGACATCTCGATGCCACGGAGAAAACAGCGTCCGAAGGAGTCCGAAGATATTCCACTTCCACTCGATGAAAAAGACACTGTTCGACCAAGCCTGGAATAATTGCCGAAGACCGGCTCCGTAATGCCACGAAACGAAATTTATTTTCATATTTGTATCGCTCTCATTGTACAACACCAACGCACCCGAAACAAATCAGCGAGGGGTTGGAAAAAAAGCCGAAAACAGCTACCATACCCTATATGGGTCAGCGTATTCTCTCTTTCATTGCCGATAACCCCTTTCTCGCATTCGGGAACGGGATTATCGTCTTTTCCTTCATCCTCCTTTTCCTCGCGATGGGAGGGGTGTTTCTCCCTGTTTTTATTCTGCCACTCATCGTCATCTTCTCCGTCGGAAATTTCTTCGCTCTCTTCTCTCTCTGGAAGACACTCATCCGAACAGAGAAAATGGGATTAGCCATCATACTCCTCTTCACCCTTTGTGCCACTTATTTTTCGTATACCGAACCCAGTGTCTTCACGGGACGCGATCAGGGATCCATCGCGATGGCAGCCATCGAACTCGCAGGAAATCATCACCTCGCATTCTCACTCCCACTCGCCCATGACTTCTTCACCGTCTACAAAGAAAAAGAAGGTGCTGCACTCAACTTCCCCGGATTCTTCTACACGAAAGAGGGAAATCTCATCACTCAGTTTCCCCTCGGTTATACGGCGTTCCTCGCTTCATTTTTTCAAACTTTCGGAATCACCGGCTTCATGATCGGAAACAGCATCCTCCTCCTCGCATCATCTCTCTCCCTCTTCCTCCTCCTTCAGAAATTCGCTCCGAAAGTAGTCTGGCATGGACTCATTCTCTTCTCCTCAGGACTCATTCCTCTCTTTCTCTTTCACCTCACCCTCACCGAAAATTTCGCGCTCTTCCTCTTCCTCTTCCTCACTCTCCAACTCATAGAGTTTTTTCAACAAACGACCCTGACGAATTATTTCGGCATGCTCCTCCCCGCTCTCTTCTTCCCCTTTGTCCGCATCGAAGGATTCCTATTTCTCGCCATCACCGTCCTCACTCTCACCATTGTCAAAAAAACAAGACGATTCATCGGAGAAGACATCCGCAAACGATGCATTCTCCCTGGCATCCTATTCATCATCATTCTCCTTTCGAATATCCTCACCAATCATCCGTTCTATCGCGTCATCGGGAAAGCGTTCCTCAAATCATGGAAAAACGACTCCACACGAGAAACGATCAGCTCTTTCCTCGCCCTCCCATCCATCCTCTCACTGTACGGAATGCTCGCGATACTCATCGCCGGTCTCCTCGGTTCCTTCGTCCTCTACCGATCGAAGAAATGGATACTTCTTCTGCCATTTCTTCTCGCTCTCCCGACCTTCCTCTACCTCCTCTCCCCTTCTATTACTCCCGATCACCCCTGGATGCTCCGGCGATTTCTCTTCTCCGTCTCTCCATCACTCCTCCTCTCGTTTCTCTTCGCGCTCCACACGCTCATGGAGAAAAAGAGGATTCATGGAATCGCCGCATCCTTTATTCTCATATTCCTCATTCTCGGTCAAGTGCCCACATTCATCGCCTTCCTCACTCCGAAAAGCAAACTCCCGCTATTCTCACAGACGACATCCTTCGCCAGTCATTTCACTTCGACCGACCGCATCCTCATCGATCGCGAAGTGACCGGCGATGGTTTCACCATGATCAGTGGTCCACTTTCGAGCCTCCTTCATATCGATGCCGCATACTTCTTCAATCCGGCCGATATGTCACGACTTCCGTTCCCCTCGGGCAAGACGACCTATCTCCTCATACCAGAGGAAAAGTTCACCTCTTATCGGGAGAGTCTCCCAGACTTTCGTCTCACACTCCGACAAACCATGGACTTCACTCCCAATTCGAGGGAAGCACTTCCTCTCTCTATCCCCCAATTTCCTCGGATCAACGGTGACTCACAGAAAACCATCCTCCTCACCGTGACGCCAAGGTAACGAAATCGATACGAAGATCTATGTCAATACTGCATCCAGCATATATCAACGCCATCACTATTCCAAAAAAGCAGCTACCCCTGTATTACTTCTTGCGAGGACTCCTCTTCGTCGTATTCTTCTCGATAACCACGATCATCGGTTATTCTTTTCTCTTCCCCTCGCAGGAATTCACGCTTGATTTCCGCAATCCTGATGCCGCGAAAAATACCCTGCTCGATCCGAGAGACGCCTCCGGAATACCTCTCCGCAAGGGATCAGTCGAAAAAAATTCCCCACTCATCGTCAACGGCGGTGCGCTCGGTACATTTTCCTCTGCGACCCTCACAGTACAATTAAAAAAAGACTCCGCACTCCCGAATGATATCGCCCTCACCATACAAAAAGGCTATCGGGAAATATTGCTCCCTGAAGGCGCTCCCGCTCAGTTTCCCTCATGGCGAAATGAAGAAGATGCCAAGATTTTCCGCATCGACGGAAATATCTACCAATTATCCAGTGGAACACTCTATCGGTTCTCGAGCGAATCCGCAGCGCTCAGTCGTTCCAATCCAAATGATATCATCGATGAAACAGATGCACTCCTCTCTCAGTATTCGATTGCCGATGAATGGATCGGATTCCGACCGAGCACCCTTCTTTCTTTCGCGGATGGTGTCTTCGTCGTCTACAGCGAGACCGAGATTCGCCCAGTCGGAAGCGCCGAGATTTTCCAGGCGATCGGCTACGACTGGAGTGATGTCATCCCTGTGAGCGAAGAAGAAATCAGCATTTACAAAAGAGGAAAGATTATCCTCCCCGGGACACTCCATGCCCCCGGAACGCTTTTTTTGAACACCGACACCTCAGCGTATTTTACTATTGATGAACGAAATACCCGTCGCCCCATCACCGATCCCTCAATCCTCTCCTTCTTCCTCCAGCATACGCACGCGATACCCGTTTCTGAAAAGAGTCGCGACACGCTCTCTCACTGCGCACTCCAATCAGGCATACTCTTCCATCGTGAATATACCTGCGAAACCTCCCTCCAAAATATGCGCGACCTCACGGGAAATGATTACCAATTCACATTCACACCCCCATCCGATATCGATATAGAG
>JBATLQ010000020.1:0-11359 GCA_049289395.1 Candidatus Moraniibacteriota bacterium
GAGTATCCGTACAGCATTCTCTTACTCGACGAAATCGAGAAGGCCTATCCGCGCGCACTCGACCTCTTCCTCCAAGTATTGGATGAAGGATTCCTCACGGATGGCTTCGGTCAGAAAGTAAACCTCCGCAATATGGTAATTATCGCAACTTCGAATGCGGGTGCGAATCTCATCCGTGATGCGATTATCGCCGATACTTCTATGACGGATCTCCGGAAACGGGTGCTCGACGCAGTCATCACCGCTGGCATATTCCGTCCGGAATTCCTCAATCGTTTCGGATCTATCGTCTTCTTCAAACCACTCGCAGATGAACACCTGAAGGGCGTCATCGAGAAACGACTCCAGAAATTCGTCGATCGGTTGAAAACAGAAAAAGATGTCGCACTGACATTCGATCCCGGCGTGACGGAGAAGATCATCGAAGTCGGCTACGAGCCCGAATTCGGAGCACGATCGCTCAATCGTTTCATGGAGGATAGTATCGAAGATGTCGTGATCAAAAAGCTCCTCGAGGGGGAAGTAACCGCCGGTGGACAGATTGTTATCCATCCCGAAGATATCGAGGGGAATAGGTGAAAACTTTTCCCAACAGGGGTTGAACCGCGCCAAAGGCGGACAAGCCGCTGTTTTCTGAGGAATATGCTACTATAGGGTGGTCATTTATTTGTATTTCATATGGGGCTTTTTTGGATTAATGTCGGGAAGGCATGGAGTCTCATCCGGGAGGAAGGGATTCTTCGTGGCGGGAGGCGCATATTTTCATATGCGACGCGATTGTTCTCGCGCGTGCCACCAGGAGACATACTCATCGTGACGGGTGGTGTGGGGGATAGTGCGCGGTATCGGGCACATCATGTCGCGGAGGAATTGAACCTGCATGGAATACAAACTTCTGTCACCCATCAAGACAATCCATTCCTCACGAGCTACGCGAATCGTTTCTCGGTCTTTATCTTTCATCGGACATTGTTCACCTCGCGTGTTGAGAAACTTTTTACTGAAGTGAAGAAATTGGAAAAAGAAATCATCTTCGAGACGGATGATCTCGTCTATGATCCGCAGTATATACAGCAGACGGCATACTATCAGAAAATGAATGCACTCCAACAGGAGCTGTATGAGAAGGGGGTGGGTGCAGAGATTTTGCGCGACTCATCGGTGAAAGTCTGTACGACGACGACTTCATTCCTCGCGAAGAAGCTGGGCGAACTCGGGAAGCAGGTTTTCATCGTTCCAAACAAGCTGTCGAAACAAGACATGGAATGGATCAGAAAAATACCAAATACCATCCGTCAGCTGACGGACCAAATACCAAATACGATTTCTCTCGGCTACTTCAGTGGGACCGCGAGCCATGATGCGGATTTCGCGACCATTACCGAAGCGCTCCTTCGCGTGATGGAGGCGAGACCGGCAGTGAAACTCGTTATCGCAGGCCCACTCGTTCTCGATGATGCTTTTGCACCGTTTCGTGAGAGAATTATTCGGTTGCCATTTGCGAGTCGCCGGGAACATTTCGAGAATATCGCGAGCATCGACATCAATCTCGCGCCACTCGTCATAGGCGATCCCTTCTGTGAATCGAAGTCGGAGCTGAAATTCGTGGAAGCGGGCGCATGTGGCATCCCGACCATCGCCTCGGCAACGCAGACCTTCCGTGAAGCGATAGTCAATGGTGAGGATGGTCTGGTCGCGGTGAATACGGATGAGTGGAAGGAGAAACTACTGCGACTCATTGATGATGAACAGTTGCGAAAAGATATTGGTGAGGCGGCTCGGAAAAAAGCGTTTGAGCAATATACGACGGAACGGTCGAATAATGAATCGTATTATAATTATTTGAGAAGGAAAATATGAAGGTATTAATAACGGGTGGGGCGGGCCGCCAGCAGGCGAGCCTCGCCGAAGTGAAAACATTGATTGGAAGTAATTTGTTTATATGAGATCTTTATGAAAGTACTGATCACGGGTGGGGCGGGATTTATTGGGAGTGCATGTGCGAAGGCACTCATGGAGCGGGGGGATACGCCGATATTGGTGGATAATTTCAATGATTATTATGATCCTCAGCTGAAGAAAGATCGCATTTCGAAATTTCTCAGAGATTACAAAGGGAAGCCTGCCCGAAACACTCCGCGAAGCGATGTGGGCGGGTTTATCTTGCGAAAAGGGGATATCCGTGACCGGAAATTCATGGAGCGGGTGTATAAGAATGACAAGCCGGAGAAAGTGATCCATCTCGCGGCGATGGCAGGCGTACGCAGTTCGATACTCGATCCCATGCTCTACACCGATGTGAATGTTATGGGGACGATGAATCTCCTCGATCTCTCCGTGAAATATAAAATCAAGAATTTCGTCTACGCATCGTCTTCTTCTATCTATGGAATGAACAAGCCACCGTTTTCCGAGGCGGATTTCGTCGATACGCCGATGTCTCCCTATGCCGCGACGAAGAAAGCGACGGAACTCCTCGCGCATACCATGAGTCATCTCTCGGGCATGCCGACGACGGGACTGCGATTTTTCACCGTGTATGGTCCATGGGGGCGTCCGGATATGGCGTTGTACAAATTCGTGAGCAATATCTTCGCCGGTAAGGCGATCGATGTGTACAATCGTGGCAAGATGAGTCGGAACTTCACCTATATCGATGATATCGTGTCCGGGACGCTCACGGTGCTCGATGCGAATCTTCCGTGCGGGGTGATGAATATCGGTGGGGATAAGGAAGAAACCTTACTTCGCTACATCGAAGTTATCGAGGAGTGCTGTGGGAAAAAGGCGAAAAAAAATCTCCTTCCCATACAACCAGGCGATGTCCCGAGTACCGTCGCGGATATCCGGAAACTGAGGAAGCTCGGCTGGAAACCGACGACACGCATCGAAAAGGGTATCAAGAACTTCGTCGATTGGTATTGGGAATATTATGGGGTGTAGAGGGGAGAGTGTTAGGGTGTTTAGAGTTTTTAGGGATCTTAGATATAAAAGAGGCTTGAAAAAGCCTCTTTTATAATTTAGTATGGACAAAATAGTGAAAAAGGTGTATAATATATGGTCGCTGAGGTTTGGCGATATTTGAGTTGTTCCTTTCAATCTATTTGCCAATCCCATTATGGGGGCATAAGGAGATAAAGAGATGGATGTTAAAAAAATTTCAGATTGCGTCACTGTGTGGGGAAAACTCGCAGTATCGCATGCCCGTTACGGCTGTACCTCAGGTGAAGTGACAGTTCGCGGTTCGGTGGTATATCATGGACAAGAATACCACGACCTCCCAATTCTCATACTCCGTATTTTTATGGATAAGGATGTGGTGAGGCTCCAGGATATCTGGTATACGGCACGAATTCCTCGGTTGGAGGCGATTGCAGAATTTCGCAACAAATTGCGATCCGCACTTCTCGATGCTCGCAATAAGATGTACCCGACGAACAATTTTATGATTTTGCTCATGTCGGGCATTGATCGATATGTCGATCAGTTGAGCAAATTTCACCAAGGTATAAGCTTGATTCGGGCTCTACGGCATACTGCCAATGCCCTGAAGGACAATAGCCTTCATGACTGGGCTCTCGCTCGTGACGCGCTGTATGCGCTTGAAGTGGTTCCGGCGGTTGATGTGGAGTTGATCGTGAGGGACTAATCTCATGTGTCGGAATGACGACACTTAAAGGCGGCGAGTCGAAAGATTTGCCGTTTTTTCTTTGTTGTTGTGTTGACTGTTCGCTGTTTATTGTTCACTGACCCCGGGTTGATACCCTCTCAGAAAAGTGGTACACTGGTCGGGCAATATATCCATTCACTTTTTCAGGTATGGCGAGCATGACTCCCAAGCGATCGATGATCGAGGTGCGCGGTGCGAGGGTGAATAATCTGAAAAATATCGATGTCGATATCCCTCGTGGGGGACTCGTCGTCGTGACGGGATTGTCGGGCTCAGGGAAATCATCTCTCGCCTTCGATGTGGTGTATGCGGAAGCGAATCGGCGATATGTCGAGTCGCTTTCTTCGTATGCGCGGAATTTCCTCGATGCGATGGAGAAGCCGGATGTGGATGCGATACGGAATCTCTCGCCGGCGATTTCCATCGATCAGAAGAGCGTGTCGCGTTCGCCCCGTTCGACGGTGGGGACGATGACGGAGATCTACGATTTTCTCCGGGTCTTGTTTGCGAAGGCAGGATCGCCGCATTGCCCGAATTGTGGACAGCTCCTGACGAAGAAATCCTTGCGGGAGATTCTCGATGATATTCTTTCCTATGATGAGGAAGCGGTGATTATCTTCTCTGCGCGGAGTACTGCATTTGACGGGAAAAGTATTTCAGAAGTCGTGGCGCTGACGAGAGAATGGGGATATTCGCGGCTTCGTTTGGATACGGAGGTGGTGGCGATCGCCGACGCGGAACGGGTATTCGGAGGAAAGAATACTGATGCGATTGAGGTCGTCGTCGATCGCATGGTGCTTGACCGTACTCGTCCCGATAAGGAACGGATCCTCGACTCGCTCTCGACGGCTTTTCACCTGGGACAGGGGACGATGAGCGTGTTTACCGAAGGCAATGGGACGACATCCTATCATTCGGAATATCGTTGCGAGCCATGTGGTGTGGAATTCGCCGATCTACATCCGAGTTGGTTTTCGTTCAATAATCCGGAGGGCGCTTGTCCGAGGTGCTCGGGTCTCGGGGTGACTCTGGAATTCGATCCGGAATTGGTGATACCGAATCGCAATCTCTCCCTCCTCGAAGGGGCGATCCGTCCCTGGAGCAAAATGAATGGCGAGCGGTCACGGGAGCATGGTCCGATGCGAGAAATCGCAGACCTCTCCGTTCGGCAAAAATTTTCACTCTCGGCTCCGCTCCGGAAACTTTCCGCAAAACAGATAAAAACGATTCTCTCTGGAGAAGGGAAGGAGGATGGTTTTCCGGGTGTGCTTATTCTCCTCGAGCGGAAGTATCGTGAGACGAAGTCCGATCATCTCCGTTCGGAAATAGAGGATTACATGCATTCGGAAATATGTCCGGAATGTCTCGGGAAGCGATTGAATAAGAGGGCGCTCGCCGTACGATTCGGAGAGTATTCTATCGATGCGTTGACATCACTCTCGGTGTCGGATTTTCGTTTGGCAGTGGCGCATTTTTCACAGGATATCGCAGTGGAGAAATCCCTCATCATGGCACTCACGAGGGAGATGATTGCACGACTCGAAGCGGTAGAGAAAGTCGGTCTCGGTTACCTTGAGCTCGCTCGGAGTGCCGATACGCTCTCCGGAGGAGAGGCACAACGAATCCGACTCGCGGTGCAAATGAAGTCTGGACTCTCGGGAGTATTGTATGTCCTCGATGAGCCATCCGTCGGATTGCACAGTCGTGACACGGAAAGATTGATCCTCGCTCTCGAAGAACTCCGTGAAATGGATAATTCGCTCATCGTCGTGGAGCATGATCGCGAAGTGATGAAACGGGCGGATTATATCATCGACCTCGGTCCGGGCGCGGGCAAGGAAGGTGGAGAAATTATTTTCGCTGGGACGCCGGAGAAATTGTTGAAATCGAAAACGCTGACAGCTGAGTATGTATCGAGACGGCGCGAGGTCTCGGTGAAGAATAGGCTCCGCAAGGGGAGTGGAAAGTCTATCGTCGTTGAGGGAGCGAGTGAACATAATCTGAAAAATATCGATGTTGCAATCCCCCTCGGAAAATTCGTGGCGGTTTCCGGCGTTTCGGGATCTGGGAAATCATCATTGGTACATGACATCCTTGGGCGTGCTCTTTCGAAGAAATTCTATCAGGCGAAAACGGAACCAGGGAAATACAAGAAACTCTCGGGACTCGCGGAGATTGACAAGGTTATCTCGGTCAATCAGGATCCAATTGGTCGGACGCCACGGTCGAATGCGGCGACTTATACCGGAGTCTTCAGTCTCGTGCGAGATATTTTTGCCACGATACCGGAGGCGGAGAAGGCGCGCTACTCGGCGAGTTACTTCAGTTTCAATATGAAAGGGGGCCGTTGTGAAGCGTGTCAGGGTGGTGGGCACAAGAAAATCGAGATGTATCTCCTCCCAGATCTCTACGCACCGTGCGAGGTGTGTCGCGGGACGAGGTATAATGCGAGGACGCTCTCCATCGAGTATCGAGGACTCAATATCGCGCAGGTATTGAATCTTTCTGTTTCCGAAGCACGGCACTTCTTCCTCGATCAGCCGATGATTGAGGAGAAATTGCGGGTGCTCGAAGAAGTAGGACTCGGTTATCTCATCCTCGGGCAGAGTGCGCCGAATCTCTCCGGAGGTGAGGCACAACGCGTGAAACTCGCGACGGAACTCGCGCGGAAATCAACCGGAAAGACGCTCTATATCCTCGATGAGCCGACGATCGGACTGCATTTCGAGGATGTGCGCCGACTGCTCGAGGTGCTGGATGCACTCGTCGACAAGGGGAATACCGTGCTCGTGGTGGAACACAACACCGATGTCATCATGCATGCTGACTGGGTGCTCGAATTAGGACCCGATGCGGGAGCTGGCGGGGGCGACCTCGTGTATGCAGGGACGCCCCAGGGCTTGAAGAAGTGCAAGCGAAGTTTTACGGCGAAATACCTTTGAAGAAGAGAT
Source organism: Candidatus Moraniibacteriota bacterium (assembly GCA_049289395.1). Classification (GTDB taxonomy): domain Bacteria; phylum Patescibacteriota; class Minisyncoccia; order Moranbacterales; family UBA1568; genus CAYTED01. The sequence continues at coordinate 6,622 of JBATLQ010000020.1, forward strand.
GAGAAGAGAGAGTTGAGAGGAAGTTTTTTTAAAACGAATTTTCACGACCTGTGACCCGCAGACGGCTCAGCGGTCTTTGAAAATTGTTTTAAAAAAACTTTTGGACTTCTTTTTGTGTATCTTTATTTGTTTTAGTTTTGAGTATTGTGTTTTGTTTGGTTTTTGTATTCTGTGTTTTGTGATTTTTCTATTATGATCTTACTGACCAAAAATATCATCGCGACGCTGGCGTATTATGATGTCATGGAATATCCCTTGACTGCTTTCGAGGTGTGGAAACATTTCCTCGCCGTGGAAAACGAAGTGAGTCGTGAACAGGTTTCGTTTGCTTCCATCCATGAAGCGCTCCTCATGCTCGTCTCGGAAAAACGAGTGAAGCAGGATCGTGGATTTTATTATTTGCCGGATCGGAGTGGCTTGGTGGATCGGCGATTGGAGGAAGGAAAAATTTCTGTCGTACGCCTCAAGCGATTGAGGCGACTGGTACGGTTACTGCGCTTCCTCCCATTCGTCCGGATGATTGGGGCGACGGGAAGTCTCGCGATGGAGCGGGGGGAGGGGGAGAGTGATTGGGATCTTCTTATTGTTCTCAAAAGGGATCGTATTTTCACGGGGAGGGCGGTGGTGACACTCTTCCTACATCTCATCGGGAAAAGGCGTCATGGGGAAAAGACGAAGAATCGGGCGTGTCTCAATTATTTCATCACCGATGAATCACTGGAAATCGGGACGAAAGATCTCTACTCAGCACATGAGTACCGTTTCCTCATCCCGCTCCTTGGCTGGAGTGTCTATCGGAAATTTGAGATGACGAATCGCTGGATCGTCCGTTTCCAACCGCAATTTTTCCTGACCGAAAAGCCCTCGCTTCTCCTCGTGGGAGAAAATGATATGATGGTTCGTTTGAGGACATTCCTTGAGATGATAATAGGGCATGGCATCGTGGAGAAATTCCTCCGGACATGGCAACAAAAGAAGATTGCGAGGAATCCGCTTTCTCGGCTCGAAGCGAGCTATATCGAAGCGAGTGACCGAGCGCTCATTTTCCTTCCGCGACCGAGAGGACCGAAAACATTCGTCGCTTTTCGTGATCGTCTCGCCGCCCTCCGATTGTCGTAGTGTCTCTGTGGTTTTTTCCGTGGGTGTAGCTTTTTTTCTGGCGGAAAGTGTGGTATACTTTAGGCGTATCAAATACCAAAAAAAAGAAAAAATCGTATGAAGTTTATCTATACGGCGAAAAATATCACGACCGGCGAGACGCGTGGGGGTGAGGTCGACGCCAAGAGCGATCAGGATGTGGCGAAGAGCCTCCGTGCTGAGGGGTGGCTGGTGACATCATTGAAAGCGCTGAAATCCGATGAGAAAAAAGCGGGTGTGAAATTCTTCGATCGTTTTCTCTCTGTTCCGCTGAAGGAGAAGATGATATTCACGAGAAATCTCGCGGTGATGGTTTCCTCGGGTCTCACGATTTCCCGTGCCGTATCGAACCTCAGCGAGCAGACGAACAACAAATCATTTCAGAAGATCCTCCGTTCGGTGCATGAGGACTTGCAAGGAGGACTCACGCTCTCGGAGGGATTGGCGAAATTCCCGACCGTGTTTAATGAACTCTTCGTCAATATGATCGGCGTCGGAGAAGTGAGTGGGAATCTCGAAGAGGTATTGGATATTCTTGCTTTGCAGTTAGAGAAGGAGAACGATCTCACTTCCAAGGTTCGTGGGGCGCTCATGTATCCAGCGGTTATTTTCGTCGCGATGATTGGCATCGGCATTCTCATGCTGACTTATATCCTCCCGAAAATCACCGGAGTTTTCAAAGACATGGATGTGACTTTGCCGAAATCGACGCTTTTTATTATGGGGATGTCGGATTTCCTCATCGCGCATTATTTCATCGTGACTGGACTGTGTATCGGCCTCATCGTCGGCGTGAAGGTTCTCTATAGTCAGCCATTCGGTCGCCGGTGGTTCCACTGGATTTTCCTCTCGATGCCGATCCTGGGGAATATCATCGTAAAGGTGAATTGTGCCCGCTTCGCCCGGATTTATAGCTCGCTCCTCCGTTCGGGTGTTTCGGTCGTGGATAGCCTCACCATCGTGAAGAAAACACTGACGAATGTGTATTATCGGGATGCATTGGATGCGGCACTGAGTGAGGTGCAGAAAGGTGTGGAGATGAGTGTGGTCATCCGGCAGTATCCGAAGATCTTCCCTCTACTCGTCCCGCAGATTATCGAAGTGGGTGAAGAGACCGGGAAGACCGAGACGGTGCTCGCGCGATTGGCGGATTTCTATGAGGGGGAAGTGGATCAGATCACGAAGAACATGTCCTCTATCCTGGAGCCGATTCTCATGCTGTTCATTGGTGGGGGCGTGGGATTTTTCGCGGTGGCGATGCTGACCCCGATGTATAGCGTCCTGGAGAATATTAAGTAAATATCAAAATCTAAATTTCAAATGTCAAACCAAATCCAAAGCAAGAAAGGTTAAGGTATATTTTGACATTTTTGATTTTATTATTGATTTGAAATTTGTCATTTGAGTTTTGAAATTTTTTGATGTGATACAAAATACAAGATACAAAATACGAAATACGAAAAAAGGATTTACCCTCATCGAGGCATTGACCGTGCTGTTCATTTTCGGCGTGGTCGTGGTGACCTTCTATGAGACCTGGTCGCTCGGTACGAAATACATCATGAATACGAAGAACCGCCTGGGAGCGACGGCACTCGCGAATCAGAAGATGGAAATCATCCATAATCTCGGATATGATTTCATCGGAACGACTGATGGTATCCCGTCTGGTTCTATAGAGGAAGATGAGACCGTGACGGTCAATACGGCGACCTATCAGGTACATACCTTCGTCGAGTTCGTCGATGATCCGCAGGATGGGACACTCGCGCTCGGTACGGATTTGGTTCCGAATGATTACAAGCGGATTCGGATTACGGTGTCTTGGGGAGATGAAGGTCCGGCTGAGCAGGTCGCGCTCGTGGATACAATCTCTCAGGATGGCGTGGAATCTGCCGCTGCGGGTACCGGACTGCTTTCGATTAATGCGCTCGATAATGCCGGTAATCCCGTCCCGAGTGTGTCAGCGCATATCGTGAATAGCGCTATTTCACCATCAGTCGATATGACGACGACTTCAGATGCTTTCGGCAATATCGCACTTCCCGGTGCGAAGGAGTCCGGAGCTACCTATGAAATTACGCTTTCGAAGGCGGGATATTATGGGAATCATACCTATCCTGCCTATCCGACCACGAGTTTCAATCCGGTGAATATCCACGCCTCGATTGTTTCGGGGAGTTTGACGCAGGTGACGCTCGTCATCGATCAGGAATCGACCCTGCAGATCCGTTCAGTAGATCCATTCGATCAGTCGGTTGCGAGCATCCCGTTTTCCATAAGTGGAGGACTCACTATCGGGCATGATGCCGTCACGCCCTTTGCTCCCGTATATAGTCTTGCTCAGACAACGACGACCGATACGAATGGAGAAAAGGATTTCCCGGATGAAAGTCCAGGCACCTACACGATTCCCGATCCATCGACGGGTGCGTATGCTTTTCTTCGGTTTGATCCCATCGGCCCTGTCAAAGATACGGTAAGTGTGGATCCTGATGTTACACAAACAGTAAAGATGGTATTGGCAGAGAAATCATTTTCGTCCGCCCTTGTTACCGTGAGTAGTTCCGTGGATAGTTCACTCCTTCCTGGCGTGAGTGTGAGGCTGTCTTCAGTAGCGCCTGTGTACGATGTGACCGTGACGACGGATGCCTATGGGCAGGCATATTTTCCTGTCGATGCGATACCACTGTCTGCTGGAACATACGATATCGCTACGACACTGACGGATTATACGGATGCGAATGATACGATTGTTATCACTGGCACGGAGCTGGTGAATAAAAATATCTCATTGACACCGGAATAAAAAAGTTTTTTCGTTACGATATGATGAAGGAAAATAGAAAAACCGTTTGTGGTATGACCCTGGTCGAGATGATGATGGCGATTTTCATCATGCTGATCGCGATGGAGGGATTCACCCTTCTTTTTCTCAAGAGTTTTCAGACGAATAGCTTCATCCTCGAAGAAGGGGTGGCTTCAGCGGCTGCAGCACGCGTGGTGAGTAATATCGTTTCGGACCTTCGTAAGGCGAGACAGGCGGACAATGGTGCGTATCCGATTGCCTCGGGAAGCGATTTCGATCTGAAGGTATATATTGATATCGATAATGATGGGGCGACCGAGCGAGTACATTATTATCTCAGTAATGCGAAATTGTATCAGGGAGTGACCAATCCGAATGCTGGACTGCCAGTGACTTATCCGGCGGGCGATCAGGTGACGACCATGCTCCTCGATTATGTGGTGAATACGGGGGTACAGCCAATCTTTTATTATTACAACAAGGATTATCCGACGGATACGACGAATAATCCACTCGCAACGCCCATTACGGTCAATACGGCGAAGCTGATTCGCGTGCACCTCTGGGTGAATATCGATCCCATCAAGGCGCCGAACAATATCAATATCGAATCATTCGCTGAATTGCGCAATCTGAATAATTATGTGTACTGATATGTATCGGCACTCTCGAAAGAATATATCGGGATCAGCGCTCGCGTATGCCTTGGTCATCATGTCGTCCGTGGCGATTCTTCTCACCTCCATCCTGGGGTTCATTTCATCACAGGCGAAGTATAGCCTGCAGAGACAG
>JBATLQ010000021.1:0-1597 GCA_049289395.1 Candidatus Moraniibacteriota bacterium
GTACCGTGCCATCACCCATACCAGATTCGAGACCGTGATCCCCCAATAAATCATCATACCCCTCCGGTTTACCATGCCCCCAAAGAAGGTCGAGATCCACACCGAGGAAAGGTACGGTGATGGACCGGCTCACACGAAGACCGGTAATTGTCTTATTCCGATCGACTTTCCCGACGATATTCGTAAACCATACGGGGTCGAGCTGCGATACATTATCAGCGTCGTTCAGATTTTCTAGAAAAGTATTCTTCGGATGATCAGTAGGATACTCGCGTAAGTCATGAGTCGATTGGTCGCGGAGGTACGAATACGCCGGCAATAATTCCCATACCGATTTGATAGGTGCTTTCGTCAGATAGTCGAAGATAGTCGTATATCCATTTTCTTCAGCTTCTTGTTGAAAGATTTTTTTAGAAATTGTTTTTTTAATGAAGGAAGTGTCATAAAAATCCCCACCCTCCCACATCAAATAACTCTCCGGTGATCCATTGTGCGGTGTCCCAAGGGTAATAAGCTGATCTACATTGCTTCCACCATCAAGCGTCTCGATATATTCCCTCGCTACGAGCCCACCCATGCTGTGAGCGACGATATCCACCCGTGGCCATTTCGTCTGTGTCTGTATCTCCTCAATTCTCGCCTGAAGGAGTTTCGCCGTCTCGACATTGCTCTTCCGCCACTCGTAGGGGAAAACGAAGAGATCGGTATCTTTCTCATACCCGTTGTCATCGAGTGTCCGCATCAAGGGATCATACAGTTCCAAAATCGGATCCAAAACAAAGTCACTCGAATCCGTCCACTTCCATGAGCCGAGAATACCAGGGATGATGATGACCGGATTCTTGAAATATTTCGCCTGAGCAAACAATGAAGTATCCGCACCCCCGATAATCTTCTCCAGTGTTCTCTGTGGATAATCACAATCCACCGTACATATTTCCGGACCATTCTCACTCCCCCACCAGTTATACCGCAGATCGGACTGCGCACTCGTATTCCCGTTGATGAAATCGCGTTCGTTATTTTCGAATTTCGATCGCCATACCTTTACTTTATGGCCATAATCATTATTCGCATAGACCGCGAGCACATTGTCATGGAAATATACTCCCTCTACATCAAGCGTCCCACCATTGATCGAGCCCAGGGCTCCACTATAGAACCAATCCGCCATCGCTCGATTCAGGAACGATCTCCGATTTCCTTCTCCGATGAGGAATGCTTCAGTCGCCCCTCCTCCTCCGGAAATATCGACATTCCGTGCGACGATGCTTCCCGAGAAAAGAGCGGCGATCGAATAGCTATCTCCCTCATCGCTGTCTTTTTTCTTCAAAACGACCGGCTGACTCAGCGTTCCTGCTATGATCAACTTTCCCTCCACTTCTACCTTCGATTTTCCATCGAACTCTATGGTCACGCCCCTTGGTATCGTGAGCGTCGCACCGGATTCGACGACAATAATCCCATTCACGACCCGATTCTCCGACCATGTTACGGAATCAGTGATCCTTTCGATGGGCAAAGCTTGTCCGGAGACTACCGGAGTGTCGGAGAAAAATGAGAAGTGAAACGGAAGAAATGCGAAGATGGCTACGAG
>JBATLQ010000022.1:0-2608 GCA_049289395.1 Candidatus Moraniibacteriota bacterium
ATACTCCGGTTTTCCGTATAATGGAAGAATGGTACGAATTCAGAAAAGATCGTATGGGTACTGATTTCAATAATCCCCACAATTTGGATTCTGTCGTGAAACGAGTCGCCACGCGATTTCAATTCTGCGGGTATTTTTTTGATGTGTCATCTCTTGAAATCTCATTTGATTACGCGGTTCATTTCAAAGAGGGGGAATCATTGCGATTTACGGAAAAAATCATTCTTCCGGAGGCGGTGGGGACGCCCGATGCACAGCTTTTGCAGAATTGCCTGGAATCGCTCCATCTCATCCTCGGCATCAGTTATTACAAAACATATATTCCACCGGAGATAGAACTCCCGCTTGATCTCACTGAAGAACAGGCAGAGTTTTGGGATACCGTGTATCGGAAGGGACTTGGTGAATTTCTTTACAGGAATCATCTCGATCCGAATGCCATCGCACGATTTCCCTTTACTCATGTGGAGCGGGAGCCCGTCCGATTCGTGGTACAGGATCGCATGCTCCTCGGTATCGGTGGGGGCAAGGATTCCATCGTGGTGGCGGAGCTCCTTCGTGATTTCTCGGTGACTTCGTTTCTTGTGGAGACGGAGAAGCGAGATGCAGTGTCCGATGCGGTGATTGCAGAGATAGGCAATCCGTCTCTCACGATACGACGGCACCTTGATCCGAAATTATTTGGCAGCCTCCCGGATGCGTACAACGGGCATATTCCGATCTCGGCAGTGTTTGCTTTTCTCGGATTGCTTTCCGCCACGCTGTATAAGTATCGGTTCGTCGTCGTGGGCAATGAGCACAGTAGTAATTTCGGGAATCTCGTTTACGAGGGTGAGACGATCAATCATCAGTGGAGCAAGTCGGCTGAATTCGAATCACTCTTTCAGGAATATACGAGGAAATTCATCACACCGGATATTATTTATTTTTCACTTCTTCGCCAATTTCATGAAATCCGCATCGCGAAATTGTTCGCGAAGTATGAACAGTACTTTCCGATTTTCTCGAGTTGCAATCGGAGCTTCAAAGTTTTCGAGAAACGCGGGGAGACGCGCTGGTGTGGCGAGTGTGCGAAATGTGCCTTCACCTTCCTCATCCTTTCTCCGTTCATTCCGAAGGTAAAGCTCGTGCGTATTTTTAGGAAGAATCTCTTTGCTGATGAGAAGCTCTTGCCGATAGTTTCCGATATTCTCGGATTTGGAGAGATGAAGCCATTTGACTGTGTAGGGACATTTGAGGAGTCACGGGTCGCGCTCACACTTTCGGCGGAAAAATATGCAGGAGATATTATCATGGAGACATTTCTCCCGAAGATCGGTGATGTCACCGCACTTACTTCGCAGGTTTTCCGGACGACGGTCGCGCCGACGCTCCCGACATCATTTCGGTTTCTCGGTATCGAGAGCGTGTGTATTCTCGGGTATGGGAGGGAAGGGAGAGTGACGGAGCGGTATCTGCGACAATACTACCCGCACATCCGTATCGGTATCGCTGATGCACAGTTGAACGATGATTACCTCGCTGAACAAAATAACTACGATCTCGTTGTGAAGACACCGGGAATTCAGAAGTCGAAAGTGATGGTTCCTTCGGTCACGGCGACGCATATTTTTTTCGCGCAGAATAAAAATTTCACGATTGGGGTAACGGGGAGCAAGGGAAAGAGTACGACCGTGAGCCTCATTTATGAAATGTTGAAAGAGGCGGGAAAAAAGGTACGACTCCTCGGCAATATCGGAACCCCGATGTTGGAAGTGTTTCTTGTGGATGTTGATCCGGAGGAAATATTCGTGATCGAACTCTCGAGTTATATGCTCGACGATATCGAGTACTCACCGAATATCGCGGTGCTCCTCAATCTCTTCCCGGATCATATGGATTACCATGGGGGCGTGGAGGCATACTATGCTGCCAAGCGAAGGATTTTTCAATTTCAGAAGCTGGGAGATATCGGTATCGAGGGGCCGGTAACAGAACATGTACCGATTGATCGCAAGGAGCTCACTCTTCTCGGGGATCATAATTTCCAAAATATACAAATGGCGGTGAAGGTCGCGAGGCTCTGCAAGGTATCGGATGATGCCATCGCTTGTGCGCTTCGAAATTTCAAACCATTGCCACATCGCCTGGGGCATCTCGGAACTTTCCAGGGCATTGATTTCTATGATGATGCCATTTCTACCACGCCGGAATCGACCATCGCCGCGATTCGTGCGCTTGGGGCGGTGGATACGATTTTTCTCGGCGGTACGGATCGCGGATATGATTTCCGTGCACTGGAACAGACTCTGCGTGATTTCAAAGTGCGCAATGTCGTCCTCTTTCCGGAGAGTGGCGCGCGCATACTCTCTTCATGGGACGGATTTAATATCTTCGAGACGAAGAGCATGGAGGAGGCGGTTGATTTCGCATTCAAGAATACCGAGCAGGGGAAGATCTGCCTTCTCTCCACGGCATCGCCGAGTTATTCCCTCTGGAAAAACTTCGAAATGAAAGGCGATGAGTTCGCCCACTTCGTACGAGCAAGCGAGCCACACGAAAAAAGTATATAACGAGTTACATACTTCTACTCACTGCTCTGTATGCGCTTGCCTGACCCACCCTGTGC
>JBATLQ010000023.1:0-2593 GCA_049289395.1 Candidatus Moraniibacteriota bacterium
TCCTCGAACTGTTCATTGACGATGTTTATCGTCTGATAAAAATCAGACGATGTAATTGGTAATTGGTAATTGGTAATTGATGCAGTTTGTTCGTCAGCAGTTATTTCCGGAATATTTCCAGTTACTAATTTCCAATTACCCGCCATGGAAGAATTTTTGTACACAAAAAGTCTTCCATGGCGACCTTCTCGTGTCGGTATCACGCAATCGAACATATCCCAACCGAGCGCATGACAGCGCACGATATCCGATGGCGTCCCGATACCGAGGGCGAAACGGATACTCTCCTCAGGAATATATTCCGCGGTCTTCGCGAGGATTTCTGCGAGAAAATTTCCATCCTCATCGATGTGTCGCCCGCCGAAACCATACCCATCGAAACCGATTTCCACCAGTCCTTCGGCACACTTTTTTCGGAGTGACACGAAGAGTCCGCCCTGCACGACACTGAAAAGGAGTGGGCGGTTTTCATCGGTCATCCCCCGTTCCCGAGTTTGTTTCTCGAACTCGATCTTGCACCGATCTGCCCATCGGAGCGTGCGCTCCACCGCGAGCTTCACTTCTTCTTCCGACGCGTCATTTGGCCGTGGATCATCGAGACAGACCATCATATCCACCCCGAGGTCGAACTGGATTTGTATCGCCCGCTCCGGCGTGAGGAGATGTTTCGATCCATCGAAAATAGATTTGAATTCCGCCCCCTCCTCGGTGATCCTCCCCATCTCAGGATTCTGATGAATGAGCGAATACACCTGATACCCGCCGGAATCCGAGAGTATCGGACCATCCCAATGCATGAACCGGTGTATCCCTCCTGATTTTTTTATAAGATCCTCACCCGGCTGAAGGAAGAGATGATAGGTATTCACGACGAGTGCTTCAATTCCACTCTCCTTCACCTCGTCAGTCGTCACCCCCCGTACCGACGCCCGTGTCGCATCCGGCATGAAAAACGGAGTATGCAGTACTCCGCTTCTCGTCGTGAGCGACCCAGTTCGCGCACCATCAGTTTGTTTCTCAATATGAAATATCATTTCTTTACTTGATACCCATCAGATGTCATTTTCGTATCATCTGAGAGCGCCGTCGTCTTCTCCCCTTGCTCTCTCTTTATCTCTTCGCCGGTAAATGAATCCCGAGCAGAGAATACCGCGCGACCCATCAGACGGACAGCCTCGTCGACATCACTCGGCCCGGGGATAATCGCGATTTGTACCGTGACTTCACGCTTCGCTTCTTCTCCCCCCGCAGAAAAATTACCGATTTCCCATATCAATTCATTCGTCCGATCGTTGAAGGTCACGGTCTCCGAGTCAGGCGAGATCTTGCCAGTGAATCGTACTCCAGAGGGAAGCGATGCTACTACCCTCGCACCCGAAATATCATTGAAAGAGTTCGTAAGCGAGAAGGTGAGCGCGTAGGTCGTCTGCATGCCGACTTTCGGCGGAATCGGACCGGTATTTTCCACCGGAGCAGAATAATACCGCCCTTTGACCGCGAGGTCAATCGCCGAGGTCAATCGGACATTCAGCGTATTGCTCCCGATGATCTTGTTCGATCCTGCGGGCGTCGGCACATCAGGACTATCTATCTTCGCGATGGTGCGGATACCGAAGTGTTTTCCTGGCACATTCTGAACCTGATTCAATACCGGAACCGTAAATGTGATACTGCCTGACTCCCCCGGATCCAGTACCGCGAGATCCGGGATATCCGATGCTTTCCAGATCAGACGATTTTTCTCCGCGTCGAAATATCCAGATCTGTTTTGCATGCCCGAGAAATCCAGTATCGCCGTATTGAAATCAAAGGTGACGATAGCATCTCGAAGACCTATATTCCCCTCATTCTTATACGCAATACGATAGGTCAATACCGATCCGAGCGTCGTCGTGACATCCCGGGAATCATTCACCCATTGCATGATGGAGAGTGGGGAAGTAGTGATACGGGTCAATTGCTGTGCCGTATTGTACGCGAGGAAATTCCCATCCCCTTGGAGGTACCCTATGGAGAACCTCACTGGTTTCACCTCATCCCGGGAGCCAGTGATGGTTCCCGTGATTCGAATTTTCCCCGCAGTCTTCGGAGCGAGGTCGCCGAGATAAAAAATACTCTCTCCTTCCGATGGAGCCGGATCGGACGAGACGAACTGGAATGTATCCGGGTACTCGGCTTTCACGCGGATATTCGAGAATTTGCCGGCATCCTGATTCTCATAGCTTATGAGATAGTCCACCATATCCCCATTCGCCACCATCTGTGGAGCACTCACCTCGAACGAAATCGGCGAAGTGCTGATGGAGACGCCATACTTCGTATCATACGAAAATACTTCGTTTATCTGACTCGGCGAATAGTGGAGAGAGGCATCGAGGTAGGCGATGTCCCCCTTCGATCCGAAGAATTTCCCCACGATATCGATACGCCCCGTCGATCGAGATGGGATGTCGCCGACCGGTATGACGACCTTGGTATCCGCGACCGCCCATTTGCCATCCGTCTCGGGGTGAAAGCTCTTCGGATAGGAGAGAACGATTTCCGTATTATGCAGAGTGACCCAATTCGTATTCGTATACTGGAGAGAGAACAA
>JBATLQ010000024.1:0-1770 GCA_049289395.1 Candidatus Moraniibacteriota bacterium
GATTTTTTATCTTCAGGCAATATTCCTTCCCCGCCATTGGCTGGACGAAAAGGATTTGCTTCTCACGAAAGTCTGGGAGTGTCAGCATACTGGTTGAAAAAAATAATTACTCGGGACGGCAGAGCGCCCGATAGATGCAGTGGTCACATTTTTTCAAATTGGTTTCAATTGGCGCATGGATGATATCGAAGCTCTGCATATCTGCTATTATCTGCTCGAAATCGGCAAGTGTATCACCACTTGGGAGCGGAACATCGTATCGCTTATTATCCGTGAGGGAACGGAGTACCAGCGTATCAACCGTGAAACCCATCTCTTCCAACGCAAAATACTGCGCGTACAATTGGAAAAAATACCCTTTATGAAGAAATGATATTTTCGACTTTCTTTCGATGAGCATCTTCTTCTCTTTGTCATACAGGTCTATCTTTCCGACCAGCCCATACCGCTCGGAGTATACTTCGAGCCCCTGGAGGAATTTCATCTCAGATGCATAGGTTCCCGTATCGATGGGTGCGTGATTCAGTCGCCCGCGTGTCTGCGGAGAAGCATGGTAGGTAGTATCGGAGAAACTCTCGTAAATAGAATGAAAATAGAGCGACCTCGGACAAAAGAGGAAGTCATTGATCTTCGAAATCTGAATCAGTGCCTCCATACTCGAAACAGAATGAAACAGCCACCGGGTGAATTCAAACCCCGAAGCCCCTTTTTTGATACACTGTAGCGTTAACTCACCAAAACGCTATGGATATGCCCAAAGGAACCCCCATCACCTTCTTTGAACGAGAGAAGATAGAAACCTGGCTTCGAATGAAGAAACGAAAAACATGGATAGCAGAGAGACTGGGACGAGACTATTCTGTCATCAAGCGAGAGATTCAAAGAAACAGTGGTAATCATATTCCATATCATGCCGTACAGGCAGAGGCATATGCGGACAGGAGAAAACACCATACCAACAAACGGAAACTGGAGAAGTGGCAGAATGAGAAACTGAAAGAGTATGTGGAACAACACTTGCGAGAAGGATACTCACCTGAAGAGATAGCTGGTCGGCTCAAAAAGCATCCATCGAAAGATGTGTCAAAATGCAAAGATGCCACCGTGAGTCATGAAGCAATCTATCAGTATATCTACGACGGTGATGGTCGATATGGTGGTTTGTACAAAAAGCTCCGAAGGAAACAGAAAACGAGACAACGCCAATTTGATCGAAAACCGCACAAAGAAAGGATTCCTAATCGAATATCCATTCATGAACGACCAGTGGTGATTACAGAAAGAAAGCGCTATGGAGACTGGGAAACTGATTCTGTGATATTCTCAAAGCAAGAGACCGTGCTGTCAGTACAGTACGAACGAAAAATGAAGCTATGTCGTTTGAAAAAAGTAGCCAACAAAACAGCGATGGAGAGTGAAAGGGCGATACAAGGACATTTCTCCCGTCTCCCTATCCATCTGAGACGAAGCATCACGAGAGATAATGGAACAGAGAATGTCCTTCATGGAGAAACAAAGAAGAAGCTCTCTTTGCCATCCTACTTCTGTGATACCTACGCGAGCTGGCAAAAGGGAGGAGTAGAGAATCTCAATGGACTCATTCGGGAATACTTCCCGAAAAAGTTTCCATTTGATACCATCTCAGATGCAGAGGTATATGCCGTACAAGAAAAACTCAACAATCGCCCAAGGAAGTCGCTTAATTATTTAACGCCAAATGAAGTTTTTGCTACAGTACTAAAAAAGGGGCATTAAATTCTAGAACTCACT
>JBATLQ010000025.1:0-5734 GCA_049289395.1 Candidatus Moraniibacteriota bacterium
CCATCGAGTGACTTCTCCCAAACGGAACGAAAGGTTGTGAAAAACGGAGACCTCAGTCTGAAAATCGACAATGCCGATGAAGCACAGAAGAAAATTCAAGGGATAGCGAAAAATAATGGTGGGGAAATCTTCGCCTCCAATTTCTACCAGAATGGAAACAACATAAAAAGCGGGACGATAACGGTGAAAGTGCCAGTCACATCTTTCGAAAAAACGCTGAGCGAAATCAAAGGAGTCGCATCACTCGTCCTCCGTGAATCCACTTCTGGTCAGGATGTCACCGAAGAGTATACCGATTTACAGGCACAACTTCGCAACGCGATCGTCGAAGAACAGACATTCACGAGAATCCTGGATCAGGCGCAGAAAATCGATGATGTCCTCGCTGTAACCCGTGAGCTCTCACGAGTACGCGGAACCATCGAGCAACTGCAAGGGAGGATGAAGTATCTCGATTCCCAAACAGATATGTCTACGATTTCTATCGCCCTCACCGAAAATCAGAATATCACCATCGCCGATTCCTGGCGGCCAGTTCAGGTCGTGAAAGAATCCATCAATGCCCTCGTACGAGGACTGCAGGGATTCGTCGATTTCGTCATCCGCTTCTTCATCACTATGCTCCCATTCCTCCTCATCTGGGGTGCCATATTCTGGTTCCTCTATAGAATTGGGAAGAAGGTCTATCTCCGCATGAAGGCAAGCGATACTCCTCAAAATTAAGATCAAACGCCACTGCTCCAAAACCCGTCATCAGCATATTCCACTATGATGAAAACCTACCTCAGCGCGAAGATACATCAGGCGACGGTCACTGAGGCAAATTTAGGATATATCGGGAGTATCACCATCGATGCGACACTCATGGAGCGAGTTGGGATAGAGTCATTCGAGAAAGTGATGGTCGTCAGCAATACGACGGGAGCGCGACTCGAAACATACACTATCGCAGGGGAACGGGATTCCGGAATTATCTGCATGAACGGAGCATCATCCCATCTCATCAAGAAAGGGGAGGAAGTCATCATCATGGGATTCTGCCTCTCAGAAACACCACCCGAACCAAAACAAATCCTCGTTGATACAGAGAATCACTTCATCCGAAACCTCTAAATCGCTCAAATCACCCCACTCCCGCTCTCGCGGGATTTTTGCTAGAATAGAGAGGTAACCAGAAAAATACAATATGGAACTCATTCTCATCGGTATCATCTTCCTCATCACGCTCGGTACACTCTTCCTCGTTGTCACGCGGAAAAGCGATTCGGCATTGCCCGAATTTACTGCGGAATTCGAGAAAGCACAGGAGAAGATCATCCGCGCATTTCGGGAAGATATCTCCATGAGTCGGAGGGAGACGCAGGGAGGAAACAAGGAACTTCGCGAAGAGCTCGGTCAAGGACTGAAAAATTTCAGCGACTCCCTCCTCCAGAGACTCGATGCGATGTCGAAGAGCAATGACGACCGACTGAAGGAAGTGCGCGAGACCGTCGGAAAACAACTCGAAAATATCCAGAAAGATAGCAGTGAGAAGCTTGAGAAAATGCGCGAGACCGTCGATGAGAAACTCCATGCGACCCTCGAGAAACGCCTCGGGGAATCGTTCAAACTCGTCAGCGAACGACTCGACCTCGTGCACAAAGGACTGGGTGAAATGCAGACTCTGGCAACCGGGGTAGGGGATTTGAAGAAGGTCCTGCAGAATGTGAAGACACGCGGGACCTGGGGCGAGGTGCAACTCGGCAATCTCCTCGACGAGATGATGACCGCCGAGCAATACGAGAAAAATGTGGCGACGAAAAAAGATTCGGCTGATCGCGTCGAATTCGCCATCAAGATCCCCGCCAAAGATGAGAAAATCAAACATATCTGGCTCCCGATCGATGCGAAATTTCCGCTCGAAGATTTCCAGAGCCTCATCGATGCCGAAGAGAAGAATGATCCGATACTCATCGACAAACTCAGCAAGGCACTGGAAAATCGGATTAAGTCCGAAGCAAAAGACATCCGTGACAAATACCTCGACCCGCCCTACACGACAGATTTCGGTATTCTCTTCCTCCCGATAGAGAGCCTCTATGCCGAGGTACTCCGTCGCCCGGGACTTTCGGACACCCTGCAACGCGAATACAAAGTCATCATCACGGGGCCGACCACGATCGCCGCTATCCTGAACAGCCTCCAAATGGGATTCCGCACGCTTGCCATCGAGAAACGATCCAGTGAGGTATGGAGTGTCCTCGGCGCGATCAAGAAAGAATTCACTACCTTCGGCGACCTCCTCGACAAAACGCACAAGAAACTTCAGGAAGCGAGCAATACCATCGACGATGCCTCGAAGAAAAGTCGCACCATCGAACGAAAGCTGAGTAAAGTCCAAGAGCTCCCGACATCGGAAGTCGTCGCCACCCTCCCACTCCCACTTTCAGTAGAAGAAGAATAATACCATTTCACCCGTTAAAATCTTACCTATGAAAAATTTCACCATCGCATATTTCTCGAAAAACTTGATCATCGCTGTCGGACTCGTCATTATCTGGCGAGGCATCTGGCACCTCCTCGATATCGTCGATCAACGATTCCTCAATGGAGATACTTTTTTGACTGCCTTTGGTGGGATCATCCTCGGTCTCATCATCCTCTATCTCCCAGATCAAGATTTGAAAGAACTCGAAAAACTGTGAAGTATCTCATCTGCGTCGAATGAGAAATTTCAATCGTACTATGAGGTAAGGGGGGGGTGTCGCCCCTCCGTTTTTTTCTGAACAAATATGCAATCTCCCGATACGAATCTCATATTACGCCACCTTTCAGGGGATACCAAGGCATTCCTTCTACTCATGAAGTCGTATCTCAAACCGATCTATCGCTTCGCCTTCCAATTCACACATGAACAGGCGAGCGCCGAAGACATCGCTCAGGAAACTTTCATCAAAGTGTGGAAAAATCTGCGCCGTTTCGATACCAGAAGGCCATTCAAGACCTGGATTTTTACGATCGCCAAAAATACCGCCTATGATTATTTGAAAAAAAGGAAAACACTACCTTTCTCCTCATTTGAAAACGACGAGGGAGAAAACCCACTCGAAGCGATAGATGATGAAAATCTCCTTCCAAGCGCCATCTTGGAAAGAAAAGAAATAACCACGATGCTCACCTCAGCACTCGAAAAAATATCGCCGACAAATCAGACGCTCCTCACCCTACGATACCTCGAAGATTTCTCGCTCGAAGAGATAGCGGAGATCCTAGGTGAGCCATACAATACCATAAAAAGTCGCCATTTAAGGGCTCTGAAGAGGCTCAAACAAGAGATAATCGAGAGTGATGCGTCGGATGGGAGAATGATATCGTAATAGTAAACAGAGAGCGCGTTCCGCCCGCCCGCAACGATTTTTGTAGCGATTCGGGCAGGTTTTTGGAGCGGTTCGACCGCTTTATCACAAACAAGCACAGTATGATTCAACTCAACGAAGCATTCCAAAAGATAGACTCACCGAATCCGTCAGCGGATCTCGGAGGGCGGATTTTGCATCGTATCGAGATTCTCGAGGAAACACGACTGAGACGAACACTTCTCATAACACGCTTCGGTCGGATTGCATCACTTGGCGCACTCCTCTATACGGGATTCGCATTCGGACAGGACATCGTTACATCGGATTTTTGGCAACTCGCATCGCTTTTACTGACGGATGCCGGTATCGTCATGAATTATTTCGGCGAATTCACATCTTCACTCCTCGAAACCATTCCGGCATTTCCGATCGCCCTCCTCCTCATACCGATACTCACTTTCCTCATCTTCCAATTCCGGTCACTCGAAATCTCTCTCGAACGAAACCACTCACTTTCACTCCAGAACGCATAATCAATAACGACATCATCATGAAAGCAGCACGAGAAATCATGGCATCCAAGACAGTTCGAACATCGGCGATAGTCATCGGCATCCTGCTCGTCGCTCTCGTTAGTTTCTCGGCAGGACTCGCCGTCGGATTTCACAAAGCGCGATTCTCCTATGCCTTCGGAGAAAATTACGAGCGCAACTTCGTAGGTGGGAAATTTCCAGATCGTGATGATCGGATCAGTATGATGCGTGGCGGCATGATGAACAGTCCAGATTTCGAAGGTCGCGGATTCCGCAACGCTCATGGCATATCCGGAGAAATACTTTCGATAACGGACACCAATATTATCATCAAAGGGAGGGATAATGCCGAGAATACCATCGCGATCTCCGAACAGACCCTCATCAAAAGCGGTCCCGATTCTCTCTCAGTAAATGATTTGAAAACAGGCTTGAAAGTCGTCGTCATCGGGAAACCGAACGATACCGGCACTATCAATGCCGACTTCATCCGTGTCTTTCCCAATACCGATGGTATCAGAGGTGGATGGGGAAATATGATGCCATTTGGAAACAATCAGTAAGCGGACTCACTCCTATGAACGCACCAGTAATCACATCCACGCTCCGGAAGCACAGCGTAAAAATACTCATCATTCTCGCGCTCGTCGGAGGAGGGTATTATTACTCCCAAAAAACGAAAGCTCCTGCGATACAGACGCAGGTGAAAACTGACACGGTAAAGAGAGGAAATATCGTCGTCTCAGTTACCGGAAGCGGACAGATCGCCGCCAAAAGTCAGGTGAATCTGAAACCGGTCGTCGCAGGAGATGCTATAGAGGTGAAGCAGGTCGCGGTCAAAAATGATCAAGAGGTAAAGAAAGGACAGCTCATCGCCGTCCTCGATACAACGGATGCAGTGAAGACCGTTCGCGATGCGGAGCTTGCCCTGCAGTCCGCCAAAATCAAACAAGAGCAGACGAAGATTTCCAATAATAACGATTCTTCCGCTGATGCGCTCGCTCGAAAATTGCAGAAAATAAGCGTGAGCCAGCAAGCAGTCAAACTCGCTGATGCCAAAGAGAAGCTCCTCGATTATTCCGTCCGGGCTCCGTTTGACGGCGTTGTCACCGGTCTTTCAGTCAATGCGGGAGATTCCGTTTCGCGGGATACGACACTCGCCTCCGTCATCACGAAAGAAATGATCGCGAAAATTTCCCTCAATGAAGTGGATGCGGCACGCGTTCACACGGGCGATACATCCATACTGACTGTCGACGCACTGAGTGGGCAATCCATCACGGGAACGGTCTCGAAAATCGATACCATCGGAACCGTCACACAAGGTGTCGTCTACTACAATGCGGAAATCAGCTTCTCCAATACACCAGAACTGCTCCGCCCAGGAATGAGTGTTTCCGCCGGCATCACCGTTGCCGAAAAGAAAGGTGTGCTTATCGTTCCGAATAGTGCGATTAAAAAAACTGACACCGGGGAAAGTTTCGTGCAAACACAAAGGAAGGGAACCGGGAGAGTACCGCAAACCACAGTTGGAAATACTCTCAATCTGGAACAGAAAACGATCGAAACGGGTATCGGGAATGATACTCAAACGGAAGTCACGAGCGGTCTCTCAGAAGGGGAATCTATCGTCACTCAAATCATATCCGGAGGCACATCGGCGACTGCACAATCCGGAGGACTCCTCAATTCACTCACGCCACGCAGGAATACCGGAGGGACTACCCAGGGGAGATAATATCAGTCGTATGATCGAATGTCACAATATATCGAAAACCTACTATAATGGCGACAACGCCACCGAAGCTCTGAAACATATTTCAATGAAGATTCATGATGGGGAATTCGTCGCCATCATGGGTC
>JBATLQ010000026.1:0-2640 GCA_049289395.1 Candidatus Moraniibacteriota bacterium
GATGAGCAGTCTATCAGAAAGCACATGCATAACTTCGGTGAAAATGCCAAATCTAAGGGAGATGATGCTTTTGGGGACTTGTTTACACCAGATCTTAAGAAAGGGGAGTGGGTAGAAAACACGGATCATGCAAATACTGTTGCTGGTAACTTTGTGAAAATGAAGGCTCAGACAAGGCAGGATGTCCAACATGCTCGATCGTTGTTTACGCAGTCCCAAATAAAAGTTGAAATAGAGGTTGAAGAGGATGGCAAAAAGGTTAAGAAGATGGTTAATGAGCGTGGATATGGAGATTTGTGCGAATCTGGGTTTGCGAAGGCCTTGAAAATCAACGCGGATGATGTCAAGAATGTGAACCGTAAAAATGGTGTTGTAGACGAGGCAATTGTAGCTGCTGCCAAAGGTGCATCGGAGCACCCGGAGAAATATGAGAAGTTTATTGAGGCTTACGAGAAGAATCCAAACTTCAAAAAGTATGTTGATGAATCTACCGGAAAAAAATATGATTTAAGCAGGAATAAACAAGCGAAGTCGACCTATGCAGATGGCGTAAAAGCTGAAAATTTGGAGCTCGAGCCGAAAAAATAGTATCGATACATATGGAAGCAAACAGTACAACTACAAATAGAGACTCTGTCGACTCATGGGTTGAGAAGGTTATTTCATCCTGCAATCATCATGACTCTGACCAGGCGTATTCGGCATGGCGGAAATGGGATGAGATGATCTCACTTGTTTCTCCCGAGCAGAAGTCTGAAGTCATGAGTCTACAAGAACAGCTCGCGTACACCGCTTTCCCGAGTTTTCCGCAGGATGTCGCCGCTAGTCTCATCGAGAAACACCTCGTATCGTTCCTCCGGAGTCCGGTGGATATCGATGAGATGATACAGAATCGATTTCTCTATCTCGGATATGGATTTGAGGAGGATGATCGTCAGGCGCTTCGCGAAGCCACTTTGAAAAATACCGAACAAGTAGGAGGGAGGGCGGTATCGGAATGGCTCGGAGCCCTGGATGGAGCACTTGTGAAGTCGGAGGATCCGGAGAGTGTGATGATGCAATTTTTCACGCAGGATTCTGCTGTTGCTTCGATGAGTCGCCTTGATCAAGCGATACTCCGACGATTGTTCCAGGTGTATTATGACTTCCTCGCATTTCCGGTGGTGACGGTGTATGGTCTCGCAGAGACAGCGCGCAAGTTAGCGGAATTAGAAAAGTCAGGCGTGAAAGAAATCAATGTACAGGAATTCTTCGCTCCGGATCGGACAGTACCGCAGGATTTCGCCTCTGATATTCCTCAGGGTGTCTCGTCAAATCGGCAATCATCATCGACTCTCTCGGGGAATGAATCGCTTCCGCTTCTCAAAGCATTGGGGAGATTCGAGAAATTAGGTGGACAGCAGGTGACGAATTCGAAAATCGTGGTGAAGGGGCAGAACGATCCGGTACGACCGACGATATTTAACTGGCTCCGTGCGTATCGAGATGAACTCGGGGTGGGGGCGCATGATGCGGTCGTGCGCGGGCAATTCCTCTTTCATTCCTTGAATGGCAAAGGACTCTCTGCCGATGAGCGGGATCAGGTGGGTATGCTCCTCAAGTCACTCGATGAGAATATGCCACTCACGATCGATGCGGGACGACAGGAAGTTTTGTTTCAGAAGCAAATACCAAATATCAAATATCAAATACCAAATCCACCTGCGGTCCGTCAGCCGGCGGATCCAATAGCGGAACAACCGCTCCCGACGCAAGGTACTGGAAATGTTTCTCGGGCGGTGTTTGAGTTGCCGGTTATGAATCATGGAATGGGAAACAATCCAAACAGCGGTCTCCGTCAGCCGACGGATCCAGAAGCGGAACGACCGCTCCCGATGCAGAAGAACGGAACGACCGCTCCCGCCAATCGACCGTCAGCTTTCGAGCAGGCGAAGGCGATACAGGAAGCGAATCGTGATGCGCGACTGTCGATATCGAATATGAATGCAGAAACGGTGGAACTGGGGAAGATGGATGCTTCCGCCAAAGGCGGACAAGCCTCTGCAACTGGCGAAAGGTCTACTTCTCATCCGGTAGCACCGGCATCTCAGAGTGTGGCACCGGCACCGAGAGCTATTTCTTTCGAGCCGGCGAAGATCGACAATTTTTCTTTCGGAGCGGGGAGGGGGAGTGATCTTCAAGGAATTGAAAACAGCCCGCCCGAATCGCTACGCGAATCGTTGCGGGCGGGCGGTCTCCGCCAGCCGGCGGATCAAAAAGCGGAGAGACCGTTGTTTGCAAATGATGCTAATGTGAGTGCGGTATCTTTTTCGACGAATCATGTTTTGCCGGCGGAGAAGGAGAGGATTAGAGAACAGGAAATACCAAATACCATCCGTCAGCTGACGGACCAAATACCAAATGCGGAACGACCGCTCCCGATACCGACAGCGGGTGCGTCAATTAAGAATGAGACGACCGCCCAGCCGGCGCCAGTGAAGCGGGCACCGGCTCCGCCACCAGTGAATCGATTTCGTATCACTCCGACGGGGCATCGGGATACGGTAGCGAGCGATGACACGCCCTCACCGCATGTGGTGGATTTGAGAGGATAGAGATTTTTTACAACGGTCGTTCCGCCTGCGGGCGGTGCGTCCGCTG
>JBATLQ010000027.1:0-7226 GCA_049289395.1 Candidatus Moraniibacteriota bacterium
TTTCTCACCTGCCCAGTAGTACCTTTTCCCCCGTCCGTGTATCATTCGCGCGACGGGGCTTTGTTTTTCTCTCACTTTCCGTCATAGTAGAATGAGATATGCCTATGACCCCAGATACCCCACTCGATACCCTTCCCTCCATCACTCCCTACTATCTCGTCCGATTGAAAAAGCTCGGGATTGAGAGCGTGCGTGATCTCTTCTTCCATTTTCCCACGCGCTACGAAGATTATTCCGTCATACGGAGTATCGGTGACCTCGTGCCGAATGAACGGGCGACGATTTGTGGTACCGTCTCTTCCTTCAAATCCGGTCGTACCTTTCGGAAACAAATGTTCCTCGCTGAAGCGACCATCACCGACGAAACCAGCTCCATCCGGTGTATTTGGTTCAATCAAAAATTCGTCGCGCAGATGGTAAAGCCCGGCGTAGAAATCCGAGTCTCCGGAAAAGTCTCTGCCGACAAAAATGGACTCATCTTCTCCAACCCCGCTTTCGAACGAGCGGAACGCGATGAGACGCACACTGGTCGGCTCGTCCCCATTTATCCCGAAACCGCCGGCCTCACCTCGAAATTTTTCCGCTGGCAGATCGGTGACATTTTGAAAAAAAGCATTCACGATATTCCTGATTTCATTCCGGAAGAAATCCTCCATCGCTTGCACCTCCCATCACTCGCTCACGCACTCACCTATATCCACTTTCCGAAGACCGAGGAAGAGACGCTCGTCGCACAGAAACGATTCGCTTTCAATGAAATGCTCCTCGTTCAATTGAAAGTCCTCCTCACGAAATCATCGTGGGATACCTCATCCGCTATTCCGTTCCCGAAGAGTGAAGAAGATGCGCGAGGGATAATCGCCACGCTTCCCTATACACTGACCGATGCCCAGCGGCGCGCCACGACAGAAATCCTCGTCGACCTCACGCAAGCAAAGCCGATGAACCGACTTCTCAACGGTGATGTCGGATCGGGGAAAACAGCGGTCGCCTCGATTGCCTGCGGTGTCGTCGCGAAGGGACACCATCAGAGCGCGCTCCTCGCTCCGACCGAAGTCCTCGCGAGACAGCACTATGAGACACTGGCGAAACTATTTCAACAAACGGATACCAAGGTATCGCTCCTCACACAAGCCTATCAATTTCTCGACGGGAAGCCCGTCGCGAGGGCAACACTCCTCGCTGCCCTCAAAGCCGGCATGATCGACATCCTCATCGGTACGCACGCTATCATCCAGAAAGATATTCGTTTCAAAAATCTCGCCCTCATCGTCGTCGATGAACAACACCGCTTCGGCGTCGCCCAACGCGCCTACCTCCAAGATCATGCACGCACTATAAGTGACGGTCTCGCTGATGCGGTGCCACATCTCCTCAGCATGACCGCGACACCCATCCCCCGCACCCTCACCCTCGCCTATCTCGGCAACCTCGAACTCTCCATCCTCGATGAAATGCCGAAGAATCGTCTCCCCATCATCACGAAGATCGCGAAAAACAATGCGGATCGGAATGCGATCTATGATTTCATCCGAAAACATATCAGGGATGGGAGGCAGACATTCATCATCCTCCCACTCGTCGAAGAAAGCGAGGCACTCGCCGATGTGAAGGCGGCGACCGCCGAATGTGAACGACTGAAAAAAGATATTTTTCCGAACCTCTCCATCGGATTGCTTCATGGTCGGCTCAAGTCAAAAGAAAAAGAAGCAGTGATGAATGATTTCAAGGAAAGAAAATACGACATCCTCGTCGCGACCGCCGTCGTCGAGGTCGGTATCGATGTGCCGAATGCCACCATCATGCTCATCGAGGATGCCGACCGGTTCGGACTTTCCCAGCTCCATCAATTCCGCGGACGCGTCGGTCGTGGTGTTCATCAGTCCTACTGCTTTCTCTTCCCAGGTGAAAACGGATCGACAGAAAATGCCCGTCTGAAAATCCTCGAGAAAACCAATGACGGTTTCGAAATCGCCGAGGAAGATTTGAAACTCCGCGGACCAGGAAGTTTCTTCGGCATCCGCCAGTCAGGACTCCCTGATGTCGCCATGGCGAACCTCGCCAATGTAAAACTCGTGAAAATCTCCCATGCCGAAGCGGAAAGATTATTACAAGAAGATCCCACACTCGAATCTCACCCCCTCTTGAAAGAAGCCCTCCAACACTTCGAGGAACGGATACATTTGGAATAGAAAACTGGTATTTGGTATTTGGTATTTGGTATTTGGTATTTGGTATTTGGTAAAAAAATATCCCCGAGGGGATATTTTTTTCTTACTGCGCAATCCCTTTGAAGAGTGGGAGGCCAGTCGTCGGACTCGTCGGGACATAGATGGTGCCCTGGCGATCCTTCAGTTCCTTGATGTAGAGATAGTTGAGATACCGATCCGAGAGACTCTCGTTGATAATCTGCTGGGCATCTCGTTGACCCTTCGCCTCGATCGTCTTTCGCTCGGCTTCCTTGGACTCTTTCTGCAAGACGAAATCGTATCGCTGGGATTCCTGTTCGGAAGCGAGCTTCTCCTGGATGGCGGTCGCGAGATTCTTCGGGAGCTCCACATTCCGCAAAAGCACATCTTCGAGCACGACGCCCCGCAAAGCGAGCTTCTCTGCCATGAGATTGAAGATCATCTGCGCCGCCTCCTGCCGCTTGTCCGAATAGATGTCCTTCGCCTCATACTGCGCGATGACTTCGCGGATGACACTGCGGATTTCCGGCCGGATAATCTTCTCCTCGAAATTCACCCCTACCTCGCGATAGAGATCAGATGCCTGTGATTCATTCACCCGATAGAGCATGGTGATGTCGAGCTCCACGCTGAGACCTTCTTTCGTGAGCGATGCGATAGAATCATCGCTCGGCTTCTGCCCTTCGGTCGCCACTTTGCTCATGGTATACTGCTCCGTCCGCACGCTCATCATCTCCACCTTCGCCAATGGATTGATGAGATGGATACCGGATGACAATTCATCATCGCCCACCTTGCCGAAAAGCGAGTACACGCCGGTACGACCTGCATCCACGATCACAATCGAGGAGAACAATATCCACATGAGAACGATACCGATCACGACATTCCGGATCATTCTCCCGGCTCCCCCTATCATCTTCGCTCCCACGACTTCCGCATCTTGTACATTCATACTCTTCTGGTTAGTGAAATAATCTTGGATACTTGAGAAAATATGTGCGCCACCCCCACCCGATCGCTTCTGATACTCTTTCCAGAGCGGTGGTCCCACGAAAAGGAGGAGGAAGAAAAGCCACGGAGCCGAGAAAAACAATATAAGGACGAATATGACTCCACCGATCAATAACGCTGCCTTTTTTGGATCTCCTTGCACTTGATTCATAGATAATTTCAATATTTCCAAAAGATTTCTCCCAGTATACCAACAATTGAATCAATCCGCTATTTCCTCCGTACCTTCTCCGTCACCCAGAACTCGCCGAAGTACTGTCCGAAGAGAATGCGCGTCTGCGAATCGAGCGCGGGGAGTGCGGAGAGGAACGCGACGAGCGGTGCGAGTATCCACTGGAGGAGCATGAGCGAGTAACGAGTCCAATGATACCGCGATGGCTTCGGCGGGAGCGACACCATGGAGAGTGGCACGGAGACCATCATGCCCATCATGGCGAGCGTCATGAGGGTCTGCGTCACGATCGGAAGATTGTGTGCGAGGAGTCCCTCACGGAATACCTCCCCACCGAGGACGAGCGGGAGCCACCCGAGAAATGCGAGGATGAACGAAGTCGTCGCCCACGAGTGATGCCCCTCGAGCATCTCGAATGACACACGCAATTTTGTCCGAAATGGCACGAGAGGATTCGGCCAGATCGCGCGCATGGTGACCGGCCAATTCTCTATCCCATACGCCCAACGACGAAGTTGTTTGTACTGATTCCGAATCGTCTTCGTATAGGTCTCCGCGAGCACCGCATCGAGCGACACCGGAAGGTGTATCGGTTTCACCTCATAGTCACCATCGAAATAAGAGAGGCACTTCCAATAAATCACCGAGTCCTCACTGATCATATTGAGCGGCCAAAACCCGACTTTCACGAGCGTATCGAACGACTCCGAATGTGAAGAAAAAGTCACCATCTCACGCCGCGTACTCTGATACAAATGCCAGAACGACGACCCCGTCACCGCAAGTCGCACGAACGCATTCGTATCCCACAAATTATTGTGATACACCGGTATCGGCTGATACGCGCGCTGAAGTCGCTTCGGATCGGTAATGAATGCATAGGTGAGCGCCGCGAAATACTCCGGATGCGCGACCGTATCACAATCAAAATTCGAGAAGATCACCCGCTTATAATCAATATGTCGTTCATCGAAATATCCCATGAGGTACCGTGCCGAAAATGCTGCATTTGATGCCTTGCATTTCATTTCCCCCGTCGCGACAATATGTGTCGTCACGATGAAATCTCTGAATTTTCCTTTGAATTTTTTCTGCAGATATTCCACTTTCGGGAGTCGCGTTTCTGGATTCTCTCGCTCTTCTGTCGCCAAGACGACGATCATCTGTTCCTTGGGGAAATTCACATCGAGAAGCGATTGGATCGCCGGCTCGATAATTTCGGCCGACTCTCCGGCAGTCGGGAGAAGCACGACATGCACGATTTTCCGCCAATCGAGTATCTCACTTCGAAGAGAGATGAGCCCCTCCACCTCCTCTAGGTGTGCTTGCGTCTGCCAAATCCGCTTCCGCAATGCGAGCCAGTCATGCCATCGGAAGAACGGCGTCTCGACAATCGCCTCATGGTATTGCCTCAATCGATCCCGAATCACTCCGGCGTATGCCGACGGATCTTCGATATTCTGACACCGTTCCCACCAATTGATTTTCTTTCCCTCGCGCAGGGTGAAATGTCCCTTCAGCGAATAATACGAGACGAAAATCGTCCGATAGATCCAGTAGATATCGAAAGTGATGATGAACACCGAAGCGATCACCGGCTGCAAGAAAGAAAGCGCGAGCATGCCGAGAAGCGTCGCCCAGGAAAGCGTTCCCGGAATCATCTCAAGCACTCTCTGCACGAATCGTTCCCTCGGTACGGTCGTCTTCGGGTTCGGAAAATGAAAATTCGGATCCATAATGCTCTACAAGGCTAGAGAAAACACAATACACAAATCACAAAGACCAAACAAAATACAATTTTCAAATTCCAAAACACAAACTTCTCCGTTGCGAGTTCTGTGCTTTGTGCTTTGTTTGGTTTTTGTTCCGCCGGCTGGCGGATGGGCTTTGTGCTTTTTCTAGTATATCACCTTCACAACATTCAGCTCTAGAAATATGGTATGATACCAAAAGTAAGTCTTTCTGGCAACTGTCACTATGACCCTACTCAAATTTCCAAATGGTTTTCTCTGGGGTGCGTCCACTTCGGCACATCAGGTCGAGGGTGGCAATCACAATGACTGGTCCGAATGGGAGAAGAAACATTCCGTCCGCCTCGCGCGCGAATCACGGAATCATTTCGGTCATCTCCCATCCTGGGAATTTTCCCGTCGTGAGGCAGAGGAACCATGGAACTATATCTCCGGTACCGCCTGCGATCACTACCACCGCTACGAAGAGGATTTCGACCTCGCCTCATCCCTCGGACACAATGCCCATCGATTCGGCATCGAGTGGTCACGCATTGAACCCGAGGAGGGAACTTTCGACACGGAGGCCATCGAGCATTACCGCACGGTCATCCTCGCGCTTCGCAAACGAGGCATGGAGCCATTCGTCACTCTCTGGCACTGGACACTCCCCGTCTGGCTCGCTGAGAAGGGCGGTGTTGCGCACACCGAGTTCCCACAGTATTTCGATCGCTATGTCGAAGCCATCGTGAAAGCACTCGGTCGAGAAGTGAAGTTCTGGATCACCATGAATGAACCGGAACTCATGGCATCTTATTCCTACATGACCGGCACCTGGACCCCACAGAAAAAAAATATCTTTACCTATTATCGCGTACTGAAAAACCTCATCAATGCACATAAACTCGCCTACCACACGATCAAGAAATACGATACCGATTGCGAAATCGGCATCGCCAAACACGAAGTCGTCTTCGAAGTGCTTCGACCAACATTTCTAAACAGGACACTCCAGAAAATCGCGCACTTCATGACCAACCGGTGGTTTCTCAATCAAATCAAAGATCATCAGGACTTCATCGGCCTGAATTTCTACAATAGGAATGTCATCGACAATGGCTTCAAGAAAAACAAGAATAAGCGCGTCACCGACTTCGGCTGGGAATTTCATCCCGAATCCATCTTCCAGGCACTCATGGATCTGAAGCGCTATAACAAACCAATCTTCATCACCGAAAACGGCATCGCCGATGCCAAAGATTCGATGCGCGAAGAATGGATACGGAAATCCCTCGTCGCCCTACACCGCGCCATGACCCATGGCGCCGACGTCCGCGGATACCTCCATTGGTCGCTCCTCGACAATTTCGAATGGGATAAAGGCTACTGGCTCCGTTTCGGCCTCATCGCCATCGACCGACAAACGATGAAGCGCACCCCCCGCCCCAGTGCCTACACCTACGCCGAAGTATGTCGAACAAATCAATTGGAAGTTGAATGATAGTCCTCCCTCCCTTCTCTGTCATTCCCGAGAAGTCGGGAATCCAGGATCCACAAACTCAGCGCATGAACAGATTGATTTCATTGAATAGAGCCTTTTTCTATCCTATTCTCTCATCCTGAAAATTCTTCCAAAAACACCTCAGATACGCTATACTTCCGTCATAAATTGGAATGGTTTTATCTATGAAAATTGGATTTTCTACCGGCTCCCTCTACAGAACTCATGATCGCATTTCACCTCAAACCTTCGATATTTTCCGAAAGGTCGGATGTACGGCTCTTGAGATACTTTGGCATCCACTTGAGGATATAGAAAAAATTGAACGATTAAGCCGCGAAGATTTTCAAGGATTCAAATATATTTCCATTCATCTCCCACTACTTGATGAAAGTAAAAAAGACCTTCTTTCAAGAATTGAAAAGGTCCATGAACGATTACATTTTGATGCCGCCATCCTTCACCCTGATGAAGTCAAAGATTGGACTTTTTTCAAAAACACCCCCCTTCCACTCACCATCGAAAATATGGATGCCCGAAAGGCAAAATGTAAAAATGCAGCTGATCTGCAGGAGGTTTTCCAATCTATCGATATCAACATGACGCTCGATGTAGCACAT
>JBATLQ010000028.1:0-4576 GCA_049289395.1 Candidatus Moraniibacteriota bacterium
GGATAATCCGTGCCGCCTCGGCATCATCGTGCCGTCCGACATGCTTTTCCCCTCGCTCGATGAGGTTCGCCTGTGCCATCTTGGTCGTAAACATCTCATCCTGATACGCGATACGGATGTCCGGGAGCTTCTCGATGATGAGATTCCCCAATTTCTCACCGTCATATTCCACTTCCTCGCGATTCACATGCGACGGCCCGCCCGCATTGCTTCGCAAAGCGTTTCGGGTAGAAATCCCGATCACGACCGTTCCGATATCTTCGAGTGCGATCAATCTCAACAAATTGTCCATGAAGAATTCGTCATTGCGAAGCGTCGAATACGCCAAAGCAACACCCGTCTCCGCATGCGCGAGCGCGATACCTACTTTGGATGAGCCCCAATCCACCCCGAGATAATTATTCCTTCTATCCATAGAATTCAAAGCACGGTAACAAAAACACAAAAACCAAACAAAGCACAAAGTCCGAAAGCACAAATCCATTCAGTCCCCATCCTTTGTTTGGTTTTTGTGTTTTAAATTTTGTGATTTCTCGCTATAAGCGAGTGACAATCTCACTTCCTTCTCTCGTAATAATCACCGAATCCTCGAAATGCGCGGAGAGCGAGCCATCCGCCGTGACAAATGTCCATTTATCAGGTCCGAGTTTCACTTCCCAACCACCCACATTGATCATCGGTTCGAGCGCCACCGCCATCCCCTCGATAAATGAAAACCCCGGAACACTCTTCGTCACATAATTCGCGATTTGCGGTTCTTCATGCAATTCCCGACCGACACCATGTCCCACGAGATCCCGTACCGGAAGGAATCCGTCCCGCTTCACACGCTCCTCTACCGCCCGCGCATAGTCGATCATCTTCGCGCCCGGGCGAAGCGTCGCAATACCGGCATCGAGCGACTCCCTCGTCGCGATGAGTAGTTTTTCTGCCTCAGCAGAAACTTTCCCGACTGCAAATGTCCTCGCCATATCCGAAACCATTCCCTCATAGCGCATACCGATATCCATCTTGAACAAATCTCCTTCTTTTAAGATTCGCTCCTTGCTCGGGATACCATGCACCACTTCCTCATTGATGGATGCACAAATCGTCGCCGGAAATGGTGTTCCATGACCATACCCTTTGAAAATAGGAATGCCACCGATTTCCGTAATCCATTTTTCTGCGAGCACATCGATATCCCAGGTCGAAACACCGGGCTTTATTTCCAGCGCGAGTCGCTCCACGATCTTCGCCATCTCCCGCCCGGAGTTCCGCAAGCGATTCAATTCATCATCGGTTTTTATCCAATCTTTTTTCATACTTTTTCATCCATCAATATCAAACAATGCTCTGCTCAATCTGCTGAAAAATATCTTCGGCCGGAAGCGTCCCATCGACATGAAGGAGCTTCCCTTCCGATTCGAAATGTCGTATGACCGGTTCCGTATCCTCGTGAAATATCCGCCACCGATTCTCAACTCCCGCTGGTGTATCATCTTTTCGTTGCACCAATTTTCCGCCACATTTGAAGCATGGTTCTGCGTGATCTTCCGGATGCATACCACTGACGAATTTCTCCCCACATTGCTCACAACTGAATCGTCGTGAAATCCGGTCGATCGAAACTTCTTTCGGCAAATCAATGAAGATGACCCCGTCGATGTCCCTTCCGTACTCGGCAAGAATATCGATCACTTCCTTAATCTGACTCTCCCGTCGTGGCGCACCATCGAGCACGACCCCTTTCTTCGGATCCGCCTTGGCGAGAGCCCAACCAAGTGCCTGCCTCACCACCTCATCCGTTGCTAATTCCCTCTTCACATAGATCGTCCGATACACTTCTTTCCCGAAGAGAGATTCTTCTGTCGCGATAGCGCGAAGCTCACCTCCCATATCGATATGGGTCAAATGCAATCGCGCCTTGAAAAAATCCGCCTGCGTACTCTTCCCGCTCCCCGGCGGCCCGAGCAAAATGTAATTTTTTGTATCCATAAGGGTAGATAGTACCACGAACAACGAATTCAATCAACGACTGATTCCTTTCGCCATAAACCATGAATGCAAAAGAAAAGAATCGTCGCGAAAATTGCCCCGAGCGTGTCGGCGAGCATGTCCTTCTGCGCGTCCCAGATATCCCCCTGACTCCCGAGATACGCCATGGCCGATGCGGCATCCGCCGATGAACCAGCCGCGTACCACCACTCGATGAGCTCGTAACTCATCGCTATCGTCGCAATCGCGAATACCGGATAAGTGAAGAGAAGGAATTTATTCGCCACCAAACGCCCACTCCACATCCATTCCGCCATCGCGAAGGCATAGAATCCTACCGTGAAGTGCGCAATGCGATCATAGTGATTCCGCTCGAATCCGAAGAAATCCGAGAACCAGTCGAATGGCACGAGCGCGAAAGTATAGTGTCCTCCGATGGTATGGAGATAGATGAGGACGAACATGAAGCCGTACGCCACATTGGAAAACCGAATTCCCTGGCGATAGAGGAAAATGATGACCGCGAGAATGATCCACGCCGTCAAATTCTCTGCGAACCATACCGTGCGATCGATCGGATTGATAGCGAGGACGAGACAGAGAACGGCATAGATACCGAGAAGCCAACCGAGGAGTTTCGAGTGTTCTTGCATACAATGTAGACATGAGAGGTTAGAAAATAAATCAATCATATAAAGGTCGGTCCTTGGGATCCCTCTTAAGGACCGATCTTTATATGACTCCGATGTATCCAGTATACACCAGACTCTCTCAACCATAAAAAAATCACCCCGACTTGCATCGGGGCGATCTTTCTTTCACGGTGATTAGACGCGTGATACATTGGTGGCCGCTGGGCCTTTTTCACCCTGGGTGACTTCGAAAGTGACGGTATCGCCAACCTTCAATTCATCGTAGGTTACTCCAACCAATTCCTTCGAGTGGAAGAAGAGATCCTTCTCGACGCCTTCGCGTGAGATGAATCCAAATCCTCGGTCTGTAAGGGTCTTGATAGTTCCTTGCATAGAATTTGCTTAGGATTGCTTATAACTAGAAGCTCGACACTATTTCTTCTGTGTCCCTATTGAGAGCTTGCACCCTCGCTAACACCCTCCTACTCTAGCGCAAAATCGGACTTTTGTCAAACGGTCATCCGAAGAGGATACTCCTTTGCCTTATACAGAGCCTATTCCGTCGTGACGCCATCGAATTCCGGCTCATCCGCAATCGCTTCAGCCTTGGTCGCCCGCACCACGCCATCCTGGTGATGCGCTGGCGCATAGATGGTATACAGCCGGAGCGCATCGGTCTCCGAAGTATTGATGACATTATGCTTCGCTCCCGCCGGTACGATGACGCTGTCCCCATCTCCCACGGCATACTCCGTCTCATTCACGACTACCTTCCCCTCACCCCGTTCGAACCGAAAAAATTGATCGCCACCCTCATGCACCTCGAGACCGATTTCTTCGCCAGGTTTCAATGTCATGAGGACGAGTTGCAGATGCTGTGCGGTATACAACACCTCCCGAAAGTTCTCATTCTCCAATGTCAGCTTCTCGATATTCCCCTTGTATCCTTTTTTCATACGGTTGTGCGTTACGAAGTTAGATATAAACAGTATACACCTGTTCTCGGTCATCATCACAGTATATTGTGCTTTAAAAGAACCTTTTCAGGGAATAGTCTAAAGAGATTGAAGCTGAATTGAAGGGAGTAGGAAGTAGTCATAGGCTGTTCCTTATTATACCACTTCTAGCGGGATAGATTCCGAACCCTTGAAGAAATAGACTCTTCCTAATCCAGTCGTATCTTTATCTCAAATGTAAGTGAGCTACTGGCTTTTTCTTAAATTGTTTTTATTCTGAGAATTACTGGCTATGCGAACATGATTGAAACAAAAGAAAAGCCCTGCCATACCGCATGGGGTACAACAGGGCTCCTACTCAGCGCAAGTTCTAGATGAAACCTAGGGCTCACCCGAGACTACGGCGTCTAATGACAGCGACACTCGCCTGCTTCGCTCTTTCCACAGTTCTGACAGACTTCGCACACGCAGTGTAGATGGCCACACCAGGTACAAGCATAAGTCGCACCATAGTCGATAGCTCGATCATCTCCCGTTGCTTTGAGCCGATGATATTCTGACCAACTCCCTGATTTTGCTTTCCTTATTTCGCCATGATGGGGGCTATACGGGGGCAAATGAGTTTCTTGCAACCGATCTCGAATGGTCATCGCCAAACAGGCTGAGACGAGTTCCCGAAGGAAGTCTCCACAATCCCCAGAGAAACTCACAAGGTTGAAGAGTTCCGATTTCGACGCCATCACATCGCCGTTGTCGAAGGCAGCCATGATCTTCCCGAGTGTTTCGGGATTCATCTTACTGACATCGCCCACCTCCAAATCGAATTTAATATGCTTCACGAGCTCACTCGGATGAAGGCCAAGACGGTCGTAACCGTTCTTGCCAATCAGGTTATTGGTAAGATTCTGAATGTATGGACTCATTTTTATCTCCTTTCGAGAGATTTCCCGCTTCCATGAGTGGATCACGCCAACCAGAGGATTCTGGAAGATTGGTGATAGGGATCAGAGC
>JBATLQ010000029.1:0-2161 GCA_049289395.1 Candidatus Moraniibacteriota bacterium
GATTCAAGGTTTTTGCGGCGATTATTCCATCGGAAGTGATTGCCTTATCGAATGCAGAACGGAGAGAAGCGGGACTCCCGATGCTCTCGGAGAATGCTGTGCTCGATCAGGTGGCGCAAGCGAAGGCAGATGATATGGCGACCGAAGGATATTTTTCTCACACCTCGCCCTCGGGGGTGACACCGTGGGATTGGTTCCGAGAGGCGAAGTATGAGTATCGGTATGCGGGGGAGAATCTCGCCATTCATTTTCATGATGCGACTTCGCAAGAGCGCGCCTGGATGGAAAGCAAAAAGCATTGCGAAAATATCTTGAGCCCGAAGTATCGCGAAATCGGTGTGGCAGTTCGTGAGATGACTTGGGAGGGGAGGCGGACGACCGTCGCGGTGCAGTCATTCGGCACACAGATGCGTGATGAGAATACTCTTAACCTTACGGAGACGGGTCGCGTTGTGTGTCCGAAAGTTTTTCCATCCGTACTCGGTTCTTCGATGCCCAGTGATACTCATGGAGGAGTAATCGGTGCGGTCACGACTTTTCTCTCCGATACGGCGACACAGTACAAGATCGACACAGTGCGGTTGCTGTTACTCTTGCTCATCGCCCTCATGCAGACGGCGGGATTGATGACGGTGCTCTCATTGGCAACCCATGATCGGTGGCTGAGAAAGTGGTAGTGACTTTCGATAGAGAGGTCTCTGCAGCGTTCTGAAATACAAATACAAAAAAAGTCAGAACGCTACAGAGGGATCTCCGGATTCCGCGTATCGTCCTTTTACAAAAAAATAAAAAAATACAAAAATTTTCAAAGCGAAATTCTTCGTTTTGTCCTGTTCTGAGACCATGCGTCCAGACAGAAACCATTAAAAAATCCCGATTAAAAGGGATTTTTTTCATTGATTCATCGGTCATTTTCCGCTATACTGAGAGAATTAAGCGGATAATTTTTTGTCTATGGAAGCCTTTCGAATTTCTGGCGGGAAAAAGCTCTCGGGCACTATTCCGGTTTATGGATCGAAAAATGCGACGACGCCGATACTCGCGGCGACCCTCCTCACACGGGAGACTTGCGTCCTCTCGAACATCCCCCTCATCGAGGATGTGTTCCGGATGATCGAAATCCTGGAAAGTATGGGCGCGAAAGTGGAGTGGCGCGGGAAGCGGACGATCGCCATCACCAATGACGCTCTCGACCCGGAGAAGATGGATGTGGAGAAGGTGAAGAAAATCCGTTCTTCGATACTCCTCTTCGGCTCACTCTCGGCTCGTTTCGATCGATTCTCACTGTATCATCCGGGTGGTTGTGTCATCGGTACTCGCCCCGTCGGTACGCATTTCGACGCGCTTGAAAAATTGGGAGTGAATATTACCCAGGCGGACAAGCGATACGAAGTGGATGCGAAGAAGCGTAGGGCGGGGAAGGTAGTCCTCCGTGAGATGTCGGTTACCGCGACGGAGAATGCTATGATGCTCGCGGCTGGCATGCCCGGGAAAACGATTTTGAAAATAGCGGCGACCGAACCGCATGTCGAGGATTTGGGGAATTTTCTCATCGCGATGGGCGCGAAGATCGAGGGACTCGGAACGCATACGCTGGAAATCACGGGTATGAAGAAACTGCACGGGGCGACGCACGCTATCATCCCCGATGCGAATGAGGCAGCAACCTTTCTCATCCTCGGGGTGGCGACGCGGAGTCCACTGACCGTACGGAATGTTCGTGAAGATCACCTTGATCTCGTATTGGAAAAATTGCGTGAATTCGGTGCGGACTTTCGTATCGGGAAAAACTCGATCACGGTGCTCCCGGTAGCGGAATTGCACAGCGTGGGGAAGCTCGATACGCGTACCTATCCTGGTGTGCCGAGCGATGTGCAGGCACCGTTTGGCGTGCTCGCGACTCAGGTAACGGGAGAGACACTTCTCTTCGATACCATGTTCGAGGGGCGATTTCATTACATACCGGAATTGGAGAAGATGGGTGGGAAGGCGACCGTGCTCAATCCGCATCAGGTCATCATCCGTGGCAAGACGAAGCTCCGCGGGACGACCATCAAGAGTTATGATCTGCGTGCAGGAGTCTCGCTCATCATCGCCGCCTTGGTCGCCTCGGGAAAGACGATTATCGAGGATATCTATCAGGTGGATCGCGGGTATGAAC
>JBATLQ010000030.1:0-7553 GCA_049289395.1 Candidatus Moraniibacteriota bacterium
GAGTCGATCAATGATTTGGAGGATGATGATGCCCTCCTCGTGGGGCGGATGATTATCTCTGCGAAGAATATCGCTCGGGACTTGAACATTTCAGAGAAAGGGTATAAACTACTCTTCCGTACGGGTCGCGACGGTGGGCAGGAGGTACAGCATATTCACCTCCACCTCATTGGTGGAGCGAGGCTCGCGGAGAATATCCACCCTGTTTAAGAAAACAGGACTTCCTACAAATGACGAATCAAGTACGAATATACGAATACAGAAGGGCTCAGGAGAAAGGATTTGTATATTTGTAAAGCGATTTGTAATTTGTAGGGGGAGAGTTAGTTTGATAGCTCATATCTTGAGAAAACACTGAAATTTTGAGCGAAAATTCTGAGAAAGTGAGGAGGAATACTGGAGATATTCTGACGAGCTTTTCAGGATTTGCAGCCAAAATTTGAGGGTTTTATCTGATAAGCCGCGCTTGCCTTTATAATTTTGGCGGCGTTGAGATATCAAACAGACTCTCAAGGAAAGGAGGTACTCTATGATTGAAATTAAACGAAAGGAAAAAGAAGCGCCGGAAAGTCTGATCCGACGGTTTTCACGGCGCGTCCAGCAGAGCGGCGTGCTCCAGAAGGCCAGGAAGGGTCGCTTCAAGCAGGAAGAAAAAAGCAAGCCGAAACGACGGAATGAAGCCCTCTACAAAGTGAAGATTCGAAAGCAGATCGATCGGATGAAGAAGATGGGCAAATTCACCGACGAGACGCTCCGCGATATCAAGAAGCACCTGAATGATTAGGGGGAGTTGAGAGGTGACCCGCCCGCAACGATTCGCAGAAACTTGCTTTCGTAGCGATTCGGGCAGGGATGATAGAGTTGAGGATAGAGAAAAAAACACGGTCGTTCCGCGTTTTGAGCGGTGCGACCGTTGTTTTTCGTGCACTTTCGTATGAATTATTTTTTTTCAAATGTTACACCAACTCCACGATCGTGGCTCTCATGTTACATTTGTATCTCTCTACTTTTCTCTTTTATCAATCAAAAATCATACATCATATGTCAGAGTTATGTTGCTTCTCGACATTTTTCTTCATTCGCTCTAAGATGAGAGTGTATTTTGGTCTATTTTTATTCATAAATGAACATTATGGCATTGTTTGCGCAGATGACGGAGGAATTGAAGGTCGCGATGAAGTCGGGGGATGTATTGAAACGCGATACCATCCGTTTCGTCCAGAGCGTGGTGAAGAACGAGGCAATCGAAATGCGAAAGCCGGCAGTGGAATTATCGGATGAAGAGGTGCTCGCGGTCGTGAAGAAACTCTCCAAACAGCGCAAAGATAGCATCGCCCAGTATGAGGCTGCTAATCGGATGGATTTGGTGGAGAAGGAACGAGCCGAGCTCGCCCTCATCGAAATGTATCTCCCGGCGCAATTGCCGGAAGCCGAAGTGGAACGAATCGTGCGGGAAGCCATCGCAGAAACAGGAGCGACGGAGAAGAGTGCCTTGGGGAAGGTGATGGGGGTCGCGATGAAGAAGACTGCTGGACAGGCGGATGGGAATAGTATCCGCACCATTGCAGAACGACTCCTCGTCTGATTTTTCATGACGGTCACTCCGCTGTTTGAGCGGTGTGTCCGCCGTGAAAAATGACCGCACCTCTCGTGCGCTGAATAGTATTTTTTCTATGGTCGTAACACTCGATATTATCTTTCAGAAAGGGCAGGGGAAGAAACTCCCACGGTCTTTCTATGCACGGGTCGTCGAAGAAACGCTCGCGCTTGCAGAAATGCCTTTTCTCCTCCAGAAAAAATTGAGTGTGAGTGCGGTCGCGACCGATGATGCGGAAGTGCAGAGATTGAATCGCGAGTATCGTGGGAAGGACAAGACGACGGACATCCTCTCCTTTCATGAGTACGGGAGTCAGAAAGCCCTGGGAGAGGAATTATCGAGTGAGATATTTCTCGGTGAAATCATTTTTTCGGTGCCGTTTATCGAGCGATCGGCGAAGGAAGATGGGGTATCCTTGGAGCGAGAGATGTCATTTATCGTTTCTCATGGTATCCTACATTTGCTGGGGTTTCGCCATGGTGAACGGATGTTCGGCATTCAGGAAGAAATCGCCAGTCGTTGGGTTACACAAAAATAAAAAGAAATTATTTCGTATGCAACAATTTTTCCGGAGTTTTCGTCATGCTCTCCGCGGACTGCAATATGCTTTCCATCATGAGCATAATTTTCAGATAGAAGTGGTTTTCGCGTTCCTCGTGCTCATATTGGCACTCGCGTTCCAGATATCGCCGATGGAGCAATCGTTTCTCGGTATCGTTATCTGCATCGTCCTTTCGCTGGAGCTCCTCAACACGGCAGTGGAACGGCTGGTCGATATGACGAAACCTCGCATGCATCCCTATGCGAAGGTGGTGAAGGATATCATGGCAGGAGCAGTCCTCGTGAGTTCGTTTTTCGCCCTGCTCATCGGGTTTATCATTTTCTTCCCGCGGATAGCGATGCTGTTGTACTGAGAACCCTTCGCTTTTTTTTTGCGGGAGGCTCTTTTTAGGGTATACTGGAGGGTATGAATATTGCGCTCCGCTCTGAGCCGTCGCATTGATTGTTTATATGGCAAAAAAAGAAATTTTCACTGGTGTTGATTTGGGTTCTTCACGATTCCGAGTGGTTATCGGTGAAGAGACTGAGTCCGGATCGCCACTCCGCATCATCGGGGTGGGGGATGTCCCTGCCGTGGGTGTCCGGCGTGGTACCGTGACCAATCCGGAAGAAGCCGCCAAGGCACTCCTCTCCGCGCTCGAACGGGCAGAACACATGTCCGGCGCTCGCGTGGAGTCGGTGACCGTCGCTCTCTCCGGTGCGGATATGTTTTGTGAGACTTCGCAGGGCGTGGTGGCCATCGGTCGAGCCGATGGGGAAGTCGCTCCTGAGGATGTGGATCGCGTGCTCGGTGAGGCGCATGCTCGGGCGACATTGTCTCCGAATCAGGAAATACTTCATGTCTTTCCGCGCGGATTTCGTCTCGATGATCAGAAAAATTTGCGGGATCCGATCGGACTCCGTGGTGTGCGCCTCGAGGTGAATGCGCTTGTCATCGGAATGGGATCGATGCCATCTCGGAATGCGAGTCGTCTCTTTGAAATGGCGAAGGTGAACCTCGATTTCGTCGTCGCGGCACCGCTCGCGGCGGCACAGGCAGTGCTCTCCGAAAAACAGAAGGATTTGGGATCGGTGATGGTCATTATCGGAAGCGGAGCGACTTCACTCGCCGTATTCGAAGAAGGGGAACTTCTCCATGTCGCGGCGCTTCCGGTCGGAGGGGGGCATATCACGAATGATACCGCGATTGGACTTCGGACTTCGATCGAAGTAGCGGAGGCTGTGAAGCTTGCCTACGGGCACGCGCTCCCTGCCGCGGTCGATCGTCGTGAAGAAATTGATTTGTCGAAATTCGATACAAATGAGGATGGTGCCGTTTCCCGTCATCACATCGCGGAGATTATCGAGGCACGGCTTGAAGAAATTTTTCAATTCGCGAATGAAGAGCTGAAGAAAATTGGAAAGGATGGACTACTCCCGGGTGGCGTCATCCTCTCTGGAGGGACAGCCCTCCTCCCGGGCGCGGTAGAACTCGGGAAGGAAGTCCTCAGGCTCCCCGTGCATGTCGGCTATCCGGCACCACTCGGGGGCGTGTTTGATCAGGTGGATGCTCCGGATTTTTCCGTGGCAGTGGGGGCGCTCCTCCTCTCACGAGATCATGGAAAAGGTTCTGTTCAAGCCTCGAAATCCGATATGATTGATTTTTTACCGAAAAGAATGGTAGAGTGGGGGAAGAAACTGAAGAAGATTTCCGATCGATTTCTTCCATAGTGGTGATGAGACTTGAAACGAATTCTCACAAAAAACAAACACAGAAATAAACAGAAAATCCGCTTGACATCGGTTTTTTTATCGTGATAGAGTGGCGTGATATTGGGGACTATTAATTTCATGCGGAGCACCGCAAAATAGAGAGCATACATTATGGCTGAAATCAAACCGGATATCGAGACCTTCGCAAAGATCAAAGTAGTCGGTGTGGGTGGCTCCGGTAACAATGCTATCTCGCGGATGATTGACTCGAAGATAAAGGGGGTGGAGTTCGTCGCGATCAATACCGATGCGCAGGCGCTCCATCATTCGAAGGCAAATGAAAAAGTGCATATCGGAAAGAACTTGACCAAGGGACTCGGTGCAGGGATGAATCCGGAAGTCGGTCGTCAGGCAGCCGAAGAGAATCGTGATGAAATTCAAGAGGTATTGAAGGGCGCCGATATGATTTTCGTCGCCTGTGGTCTCGGTGGAGGAACTGGTTCGGGTGCCGCGCCGATCGTCGCAGAGACGGCGAAGGAATTGGGTGCACTCACCGTCGCCGTCGTGACCAAGCCGTTTTCTTTCGAGGGAGCGCAGAGGCGTGCGATTGCCGAAGAAGCCTTGGAAAATTTGCGTGATCGCGTGGATTCTCTCATCACCATTCCGAATGACCGCTTGCTCTCCGTTATTGATAGGAAGACGACGCTGATCTCGGCATTCCGCATTGTGGATGATGTGCTCCGCCAAGGCGTCGAGGGTATCTCAGACCTCATCACCAATCCCGGGGAAGTGAATGTGGACTTCGCCGATGTGCGGACGATTATGCAGGATAGTGGCAGTGCCCTTATGGGTATCGGTGTGGCGAGTGGGGAGAATCGTGCGGCGGAGGCGGCCAAGGCGGCGATCAACAGTCCACTCCTCGAGCTCTCTATTGATGGTGCAAAGGGAGTGCTCCTCAATATCTCCGGACCCGACATCACCATGCTCGAAGTGCACGAGGCGGCGAACATTATCACCGAGACGATCGATCCGAATGCGAAAGTAATCTTCGGAACGGCAGTGAATGATAATATCCGAAAAGGCGAGTTGAAGATAACCGTGGTCGCGACTGGTTTCGATACCATGCGCATCAAGGAGGCTCCGGCAGGACTTGTGACGCGTGTTCCTCTGCGGGAGAACACTTCATCAAACACTTCACACCAAGCCTCTCATAGTGGTATGACGATTCGTTCCATTCGTGATGAAGAGGAAACACTCCCTGAGACGAGTATTCCCGCGGAAGACTACGGCATTCCGGAGGATCGCGTCACCTTCCCAACCCGATCCCTCGAACCGACCCCACTCATTATTGAAGAAAAGATTCAGCCGAGACCGCTCATGTTCCGCAATGACGCGAAGCCTCTCGCCGAAGAAGACGAAGACCTCGAAATCCCCGCCTTCATCCGTCGCAAGATGAAGAAGTAATTTATTACCTAGTGAGTGAGCGAAGCGAAAGTTCTTACTTTCGGTTCTGAGCGAGCGACGGTAACACGGGGTAAATACCCCGCGGCCTGCCGCGGAAGTGAAACAAGTTTCTACTTGTTTCAGTGTCCGGAGCAAGCTCTTGGGTTAATACCATTTATTAGCGGTCGTTCCGCCTGCGGACGGCTTGTCTGTCTTAGGCAGGTGCGTCCGCTGATAAACAAGAAAATAGAGAATAAGAAAAAATATCAAGGTCAGACCTTGATATTTTTTTGTTTATTTGTTTGTGGTATAATTTTAGAAAGCTTAAAGTAATAAAGTATATCCATACTGTGTTACTGTCACTCGCTCGAAAATAAAAGTAAGAACTTTCATTTTTCTCACTCGCTAAGTAATAAAAAAATAAATATGTTCAAGCGATTGATATTCGGAATAGCATTTTCTTTTCTTCTGTTCCCAGTCTTCGCATTTGCGGAAGAGAGCGCTCTTCCTGCTAGTCCTTCCGTGGCAGATATTGAAAAGCTTTCCCCAGAAATCCAAGCAATCTTCAAGAAAGACCCAAGCACCCTTACCGATGAAGAAAAAAAGAAAGTTTTTCCATTTCTTAGACCCGGCCTGCCATCGATCGCACAGCAATCTGATCCTGCTCCGAGCTTGGGGCAGCCAAGCGAGAAGCTCCCGAATACGAGTAATTGTTTCGATGACTACAAATTCGGATCAGTGCAGGCAGATCTCTCACCGCTACTTGCGCAGACGCTCCCCGGTATCACGCTTCCATTTATCGGCAAACTGAAGAATGAGAATCCCTATCCGCTTATCAATGGGTCGGTATATGTGAAGATTTTCAAGAAAGCAGGGGATGATAGTCTCGTCCATCAGAATGGGTATCCGATGGTGGCGTTTTTCGAAGCAGGGAAGGATATCACTCTCGCTGCCAAATCCGAAGAGGCATTTGCTTTTCAGTGGCAGGTTCCGGGGGATCTCTCGGGCGGAGATTATGAGGCGGATTTCTTCTTCGTCACCGACCAGAGATTCAA
Source organism: Candidatus Moraniibacteriota bacterium (assembly GCA_049289395.1). Taxonomy (GTDB): domain Bacteria; phylum Patescibacteriota; class Minisyncoccia; order Moranbacterales; family UBA1568; genus CAYTED01. Next base: position 6,349 of record JBATLQ010000030.1, read on the forward strand.
TCTCCTCGGCCTCTCTTTTACGGATGATGTCACAGGGAACAAATCGACATTCCATATCACTTCAGAAAATCAGAACCAGGTGACATTTGATAAGAATGCGGTAACCCTCAATGGAAATCAGTATCGTTTTGCTGCCTTCCCACCACACTTCAGTCAGGATGAATCAGTGAAGGCTGAGATAAAGCTCGTCAACCCGTCGAATGACCAGAAAGTCGTTGCTCTCAAGTGGCAGCTCTTCAACTGGGATGGACTCCGTCCGCAGAATCGCCTCGATGAGCAGACTGAGCTCATCACTCTCAAGCCGAAAGAAACAAAGACACTTTCCTATGATGCGACGAAACGCACCGGTTCCGTCTCATATCTCCTCGTCGAAGCATTGGATGGGGATGCGAGCTCGATCATGAATATTCGTTTCGTCCGTGATGGTATTGAAGAAATGCGACTTAACTTCCCGAGCATCACGAGTTTTCCGGTGACGGAAGGCAAAGAAATGAGTATCTTCTCTTGTGTCCATTCGACCAATGCGCCGAAAATCGATGGCAATGAGATATTCCTCTCCCTGACGGATGCTGATACGCATGAGACTATTCATTCGTTTACGTATAAAGGAGTCGTTACCGGAGAGATGATGGGGGTGAGGGAGAATTTCACTCCGAAGAAGAGCTTCGGCAAGGTGAATCTCACGACGACACTCAAGCACAATGGTCAGATGATTGATACCGTGACACAGACATATGACTGTAATGATATCGATCCAGCGATGTGTCCGAAAAAAGAGGATAGCAGTCAACAACTAACAAATAACAGGGGAAATAAGACGCTTTGGTATGCTTTGATTGCCACACTTTCTCTCATTGGATTGTTCGCGGTTATCTGGAAGGAAGTAAGGAGACGGAAAAATCAATAATATGAAATATATGCGATTCGTTTTTGTTCTCATTTTTTCTGTAAGCTTGTTCTTTGGAGGGATAAAGGAGCTATCGGCGGCCAGTAGCTTTGCTGCCCTTTTGAGTAGCTTTGGTGGCGTGTCAATCGGAGGAAAGAGTATCGAGGAACTTATTTCAAGTATGTTTCCCCCCGAATTTAGTGCTTTTTTGCTTCCAGACACGATTAATAGTACGAAAACGGTATCTTGGAGCAATACTTATTCTAGTAAGGCATTGGTGACGCATGCCATACTCGGTGGTTCTTGGTGGGTACCGGCC
>JBATLQ010000031.1:0-11172 GCA_049289395.1 Candidatus Moraniibacteriota bacterium
GGAAAATACTATTCTTTCATGGCGCGTGCAATGCCACGGCTATCATCTCGCTTTTTGATGGTTTCGCGCTTATCGAAGGACTTTTTCCCTTTGCCAACGGCGAACTCCAGCTTCACGAGCTGTCCCTTAGTATAGAGCCGAATGGGCACCAATGTCAAGCCCTCGACGCGCGATTTTCCTATCAGGGAGCGGACTTCTCGCCCACGGAGGAGGAGTTTTCTCGATCTGGAATCATCGTGTTTGGTATCGCGATGAGCCTGTTTATACCGTGGGATGAGGGCATTGGTGAGGAAAAGCTCGCTTCCTTTCACCGTGACGAAACTTCCTTTGAGGCTCGCATGACCGGTTTTCACTGATTTTACCTCAGATCCGGTCAATACCAAACCCGCCTCATAGTGATCCATGAGGGCATAATCGAAACCTGCTCTTTTGTTGGTAGCGATGGTAGTCATATAGCTGTAGTATGCCGTATCAGGTACGAAGTATCAAGAGGAAAGAGACTTTTCTTTTCGGTCTTTTTCGGATAGGATAGGGGGTATGAGAGAAAAAATTGCACAGATGCTCGTGGGAGCCATACATCACTTGCAGGAGACAGAAATGTTTCCTTCTTTTGATATGCCCGCCATCGAGGTGACTCGGCCGAAGGATGACCAGTTTGGGGATTATACGAGCAATATCGCGCTCGTAGTGTCTCGATTTGCGAAGAAAAATCCGATGGAGATAGCAGGGAAAATCAAAGAACAATTAACAGAGAGCAATGAGCAGAAAGATATTTTTGAAAAAGTAGAGGTGGTTGCGCCGGGGTATATCAATTTTACGCTTGGACGAGAGTATTTCCTCGATGTCGTTCGCGAGATTCTCGACAAGGGTTCGGAATATGGTGCATCAGATATCGGCAGGGGAAAGAGAGTGAATAATGAATTCATCTCCGCCAATCCGACGGGGCCGCTCCATCTCGGCAACGGTCGGGGAGGGTATTTCGGTGACTCACTCTCTCGTATCCTGCGCAAGATGGGGTTCGTCATGACGAATGAATACTATGTGAATGATGCCGGGGAGCAGGTCATCAAACTTGGGCATAGCGTTTCGAAAGATGGCGAAGCAGTATATAATGGCGCTTATATCGATGAAATCGCAAGAGAGGCACATGCGGAAAATGTAGAATTTACGGGTGCGATTATTGGTCCGTGGGCTGCGAGTTTTGTTTTGAAAAAAATGATTGAGCCAACGCTTGAGAATAAAATGGGCGTTCATTTCGATCGTTTCGTATCCGAGAAAAAAGATATCATCGAAGCGGGTTGGACAGAGAAAGCTCTCGTAATTCTGAAAGAAAGAGGGAAGACATTTGAAGCAGATGGTGCGCTTTGGCTCCGGACGACGGAGTATGGCGATGACAAGGATCGAGTGCTCGTGAAGAGTGACGGTGTGAAAACCTATTTCGCATCGGACTGCGGGTATATACTTCAGAAAATGGATCATGGGTTTGATGTATTGATAGAGACTTGGGGAGCGGATCATCATGGGTACATCAACCGTTTCCGGGCGGCGACGCAGGCACTCGGTTTCGTTGGAGAACTGCGGTTCAATATCGTACAACTCGTCCGTCTCATGAAGGATGGAGAGGAAGTTCGTATGAGTAAGCGCGCGGGAAATGTTGTCTCCATCGATGAACTCGTGGAGAAAGTCGGGAAGGATGTGACCCGCTTCTTCTTTCTCATGTATGCCTCTGATACACACATGAATTTCGATTTAGGATTGGCAGAAGAGCAATCACAGAAAAACCCAGTCTTCTATGTACAGTATGCACATGCGAGGATCGCGAGCATACTACGAAAAGCGAATGAGGAAGGGCTCTCTCTCGATACGGAACACTTGGAACTCTTGGTGACGGAGAGTGAGCGCGCGCTACTTCGTGAGCTCGAGAAGTTTCCAGGGCTCCTCGTACTGATCGCGACGGAGTATTCGGTGCATCGATTGCCCCAGTACGCCATCCGCCTGGCAGACCGGTTCCATTCTTTCTATAATGAGTGTGTCGTAGTGGATTCCGAAAACAAGGAACAGTCAGGGGCGCGCCTCGCGTTGATTACGGCTGTTAAAAGAGTGTTCGGAGAAACGCTCTCGCTTCTCGGGGTGGATGCTCCGGAAAAAATGTAATTCTCTCCATTTAAAAAATATAAATAAGAACAGCACTATGAAACAGAAAAAAAAGTCAATCAATGAGGAGATCCTCTCGTTTATGGTGAAAGTTATGGGGCCACTCGCGATTATCCTTATCGTCGCGGTGGGTGTCGATATCGCGAAACTTCTAAGTTGAATTTCATGAAGGAAACTTTTTCACCACAATTGACCATATATCTCGTGCGACACGGTGAGGCGGAACATAATGTCCGCCAGATTTTGGATTCGATCGCGGGGGATGAAGTGTATGCACTCACCGCGCGGGGACGGGAGCAGATCACCGCCGTCGCAGAGGCAATCGCCCTTGATGGCACTCCAGACGCTATCATCTCCTCTCCCATACCACGGACGCGCGAGACCGCTGCGATTATCGCGAAGAAGATTGGAATTGAAAAAGTGCTGTATGATTTTCGTTTGCGCGAAACGGACTTCGGACAATGGGAAGGTCAGCCGTTCCTCCGGTTTTCGGAGAAATATCCGAGTCCGGAAATGCGTATGGAAACAGATGGATCGGATGGATTGGAAAGCCTGACAGATGAGAGGGATCGTTGTGCAGAATTTCTCGCGGATTTGAAAGAGCATTACCCCGGGAAACGAGTAGTCGTCGTCTCGCATGGTGATACGCTCGAACAGCTCCATGGACTCATCGTCGGAGAATCATTGGCGGAGGCGACGATTGGCTGGAGTCCTCATCGTGGCGAAATGATCAAAATGAAATACTGATATGGCTTCAAAATCAATGAAGAATCGAAAGAGCGCGGAGGATTGGGGAATCAATGAGAAAGAATACGAGCTTTTTCGAAGTCTTTCAACTCCACAAAAAATCCAGGATTTCTTGGACAAACTTCCGCGCAATAATGAGAAGGGGGTGCGTACCTGTGCTTCCCCGCGTGTCGCTCTCCGAGAAAAGAAAGCACACTGCATAGAAGGAGCCTGCATCGCCGCGCTCGCACTGTGGATACACGGAGAGCGGTCACTCCTCCTCGACCTGAAGGTATCGAAGCCTGATGAAGATCATGTCGTCGCGCTCTACAAGCAGAATGGGTATTGGGGAGCAATCAGCAAGACGGCACATCCAGTACTTCGGTTCCGCGATCCGATTTATCGGACAGTCAGGGAGCTCGCACTCTCATATTTCCACGAGTACTTCCTCCCTGGTGATGGAAGGAAATCACTCCGTACCTATTCTCGCCCTTTCTCGCTTAAGCGATTCGGAACGGAGTGGATCACGAGGGAAGATGGGTTGTGGGATATCGCACTCGCACTGGATGAATCTCAGCACTACTCGATCGTACCGGAGGAGAATAAGCATCTTCTGCGCAAAGCGAGTAAGATAGAAGTCGAGGCGTATGAACTCACCGAATGGCCACCATCCGATCCTCGGACATAACACTATGAAATATACTGAATACCTACAGACTCAGCCGAAAGATTTTTGCCCGTTTTGTGATGCACAGCATGATCGGATTTTTCTCGATAATGAGTACGCGCTCCTCACCTTTGCGAAGGCACCATACCATCCGCATCACCTGCTCGTCGTACCGAGAGAGCATAAGAAATCGTTCCTCGAATTGACCAGGGAAGAATCTGACGCTATCTGGACTCTCATTCGCCAGGGTTCGGCGGTGCTCCTCGAGCTCGGCTATGAGAGTTACACGGTTATCGTTCGTGAAGGGAAGAACGGTGCGAAGAGCATAGAGCATCTCCACTACCACATCATTCCGGAGAATCATATCGGCGACCTCGATCATGATGGGAATACCCGTGACATCATGACTGAGAGCGAATCAGAAAAAATTTCCGATGAAATCATGCAGGCCGTCGGGCGGATGACTTTCCGGGGATTGCTATGAGGTTGCTTTTCGGGTAGAAATCGTTTAGTATGAGCATACAATTTCGAAAGGTGGTGATGGAGGTATCGCTCCGGAATCGCGGAAAGAAAGTGCTCCGTGCATGACTAGACTCCGCCGGGTAAGCCCGTAATAGCAGGTAAAGAGGGTAACTGGAAATTGGTAACTGGTAACTTGGGAATTTAAAACCTAATTACTAATTACTAATTACTAATTACTAAAGTAAGGTGGTACCACCCTTCGACGAGCTCAGGGTCCTTAGCATATTTTTGTGCTTGGGATTTTTTGTTTTTATATGATCAAACCGAATCGAAAACCGTATGGATACAGGGAGCTCCTCGTCTACAAGAAGGCAGAGGCGATGCAGATGAATTGCTCGGAGCTGACACATCTCTTCCCTCGAACCAAGACTTTGATAGCGCTTGCGGATCAGATGGATCGATCCGCCCGTTCGGTGAAGCAGAATATCGTCGAAGGATGGAAACGGAATACGAGCAAAGAGTATTATGAATTTCTCGGATTCTCGATCGGAGCGAATACGGAGCTTGAGGAGGATTGTGATGATATTTGGAAAAATGTATATCCGGAACTAATGGGGATAAAGGGAGTAATGGGGGAAAAGGGAAGCAAAATGGGAGAAAAGGGGTTAAGGGGGAATATTGAAGATATTGAGAAGTTGAAATTCTATCCTCTCGATCCGAATCTGCCTCCGGTGGTGAAGTTGAAGCTCCAGTGCAAGGAGCTGAACTATCTCTTCACAAAGCTCCAGAAATCACTCGTCGAGAAAATGGAGGCCGCGCACACGATGCCGAGGCGTGATATATTTCAGAAGCAGGCTATGGAGAAACAAAAGCGCGAAGGCGATTTCGATGAAGATTTCCTGAGGCCCCTTGGTCTCCGACGCCTCCCAAATGGCCAGGTAGTGAAGGATGAGTAAAAATAAAATCCATTTCCCTTTTCTCCCCTTTTTGTACCCGTTAACCCCATTTCTTCCGCTCTTTTGTACCCCATTAATCCCATTTTCCCCATTTCACCCCATTCGTATGTCCGAAAAATTACTCCAACAATCAGTAGCTGAAAGAGATAAGAGAGCTGATGTTATGGTCCGGTTTCTTGACGCTGCTAAGAACATCGAAGTGTTCCAGGGAAAAAAGTTGGAGGAGGTCTTTGGAAATGAACAGTCTAAGCGAGATTTCTTGGCTGATCTTAGCAGGGAAGATTTTGTCACTTTGATAAACGGAATGAACGGTATTCTTCGAGGGAGGAAAAAGGAAGATTGGGGGATGGATGGGGATGCCGTGGCATTGGTTCCAGGGGCACAGAACCCAGATAATGTCGTCATTCCTCCTCGGGCGGAAGATAAGTTGGGGCTCTTCGGAGAACTTCATGCAGGGATGAAGACGATGATTGAAGGCAACCGGGATATCAGTGATATCGCCTTGCTTCTCGCATCAGGGATAAATGAAGTCCATTCATATGAGGACGCCAATGGGAGGACAAGCAGACTAGTCTATACATTGCTCACAGAAAATTTTGATAATGATGGAAAGGAGAGAATTAAACAGATACTAGGTGAGTATGGAAGTTTTCACATTGATATTAATCCTGGTCTCATTGGATGGGAAATTGATGATGTTATACATAAGGAGATTGGGTTAAGCGATTCCGCACGCAACCCGGAAAATATTACGAATTCATTTGATGAACTTTTGGGAAATGAGATGACCTTTCGGGAGGGAATAACTGATGATATAAAGAAGCGGTTCACAGATATTTTCAGGGATAAAAGGAACGGTTTTTACGCAGCATTTCAACTCATATCAGGACTTCCAAATAGAAATGCATTTTTGAGGGCTTATACTGGGAGGTCGGTGATTCTTGAGGGACGACTCGCATCCGAATTGGACAAGGATCAGATGAGTGAACTTATAGAAGGATATTGGGCCTTAAAAAAGAGAAAGGCCGAGATATTGATTGATTGTATTGTTCATCCGGATAATTTGGAATATCAGATTGAAACAGGAGGGGAATCGATGAGTTTGTTAGAATATTTCAAATTGAGAATAAAGAAGGAGCAAGAGAAGAATAAAGAATTACTATAATCCTATGACATTCAAAAAAGTAGACCCGAAGATGAGTTTTCCGAAGATGGAGGAGGAGATCCTCAAGTTTTGGGATGCAGAAAAAATATTTGAGAAGTCGGTGGCGAAGGAATCCACTGCCGGAGATTTTATTTTCTATGAAGGACCACCGACGGCGAATGGAAAGCCGGGATTGCACCATGTGCTGGCGCGATCGTTCAAGGATATTATCCCGCGGTACAAGACCATGAAGGGGTATCGGGTGGCGCGCAAGGCGGGTTGGGATACCCATGGGCTTCCGGTCGAGCTTCAAGTGGAGAAAGCCCTGGGATTGAAATCGAAACAGGAAATCGAAAATATCGTCTCGGGAGATGTGCGGGCAAGTGTGATCGAGTTTAATAAAAAGTGCAAGGAGTCCGTGTGGGAGTATAGGGATCTCTGGGAGAAACTGACCAAGCGCATGGGGTATTGGGTGGATATGGAGCATCCGTATGTGACCTATGAGAACAGCTATATCGAATCGGTCTGGTGGCAGTTCGCGCAGATCGCGGAACTGAAAAATATAAAGGGCGAATCATTCGTGTATAAGGGGTATAAGGTAGTGCCGTATTGTTATCGTTGTGGTACAGCTCTGTCGTCGCATGAGGTGGCGCAGGGATACAAGGAAGTGAAGGATAATTCCGTGTATGTGAAATTCAAATTGCTCCGTGGGCAGAAAATCGGTGATTTCGAGACGGATGATAAAACATTCATGCTCGCTTGGACAACGACGCCATGGACGCTTCCGGGGAATGTGGCTTTGGCGGTAGGAGTGGATATTGAATATGTGAGAGTAAAAACTGCAATGGGAGTTTATATTTTATCTGGAAACATATATAAACAGTGGTGTAAAAGATTTAAAGAGGATTCAACATTTCAGTTAGAATTTACCGCGCCGCAAACCACTGGGGAGGGTGAGGATTATGCTAAATTAGAGGAACATCCTTTGCATGAAATGTATTCTTTAATAAAGCATGGAAAAATCCAATTAGAAATGTTTGGAAAAGACCTGCTTGGTTTGAAATACGAACCACTCTATAAAACCGCGGGCGCCGATGAGGAGAAGTGCTATCGTGTAGTTTCTGATGAAATAAATGGACAGCATTTCGTGATGACGGATTCCGGTACAGGCATCGTGCATATTGCGCCGGCTTTTGGTGAGGATGATGCGAGTGTGGCGAAAGAAAATGATTTGCCGACAATCCTTACAGTGGAGCCAAGTGGCAAGATGGTGGGAGGATTCGGACTTCCGGGTGAGGGAATCGCGGTGAAAAAGCTCAATGACAAGAATCGTTACGCAGTGGATGACCTCATCATTGCTGATCTGAAGGAGCGAGGATTATTTTTTAAAGACGAACTGTACTCGCATGAGTATCCGTTCTGTTGGCGCTGTGATACGCCGCTCATATATTTTGCGAAGCCGTCGTGGTTCATCCGCATGAGTGAGATCCGGGAGGAGTTGGTGAAGAATAATGAGGGCGTGGCATGGGTGCCGGATCATATCAAAGAAGGGCGGTTCGGTGAATGGTTGAAGGGTGCCAAGGATTGGGCGATTTCCCGTGAGCGGTATTGGGGAACGCCGATTCCGATTTGGGAATGCAGTGGTCATGGAGCAGGGAACAAGGAACAGGGAACAAGGGAGCAAGGATGTGGACGAATCAAAGTTCTTTCCTCCATCGCGGAATTGGAGAAATTATCCGGGAAGAAAATCGATGATGTGCACAAGCCATATATCGATGATGTGACATTCGCGTGTGAATGTGGAGGAACGATGGAGCGCGTGCCCGAGGTGCTCGATGTATGGTTCGATTCGGGGGCGATGCCACTCGCGCAATTTAATTATCCGAATGCCGTTTCCGATGGAGACAGGAAGAATATCGAAGCGGGGAAATACTTTCCGGCGGATTATATCTGTGAGGCGATCGACCAGACGCGTGGATGGTTCTATACGCTCCACGCTATTGCAACTCTGTTGCATCTCGGCGGAAAAGTACCCGAAGGAAGGGCTTTCAAGAATGTGATTTGTCTCGGACATGTGCTCGACGGACAGGGGAAGAAAATGTCGAAGTCGAAGGGGAATGTGATCGACCCGTTCCAGATGTTCGATGAATACGGCGCTGACCCGCTCCGGTGGATGCTGTTCTCACTCAATCAGCCGGGACTCCCGAAGCGATTCGATCTGAAGGGAATGCGGGATGTGCAGAACCGCGTATTTCGCATGCTCTGGAATTCGTATTCGTTTTTCGTGCAGTATGCTGAAATCGACCGATGGCAACCAACAGTGAACAATAAACAATCAACAAATCTCCTGGATCGATGGATTTTGTCCGAGCTACAATTGTTGGTGAAGTCCGTCGATGAATTACTTTCGGAATATGATGTGTATGCACCGACTCAGAAAATAGAAAACTTTATCGACCATCTCTCGAATTGGTATATCCGTCGGAATCGGAAGCGGTTTTGGAAATCGGAAGATGATAATGACAAGAATAATGCGTATCAGACTTTGCATACCGTACTCGTGACACTTTCGAAGGTGATGGCGCCGTTTACGCCATTCCTCGCGGAGGAAATGTATCGGAATTTGACTGGTGAGGAATCCGTTCACTTGGCGGATTGGCCGGTTGCTGATGAGAGCTTGATTGATGAAAAATTAAATGAGGAGATGATCAGAGTAAGGCTACTCACTACAGTAGGATTGAAAGGCCGAGCTGATATGGGAGTGAAGGTTCGGCAACCTCTTTCTAAGGCTTGGATACAGAAAGATATTTCTGAAGAATTAAAGGAAATCCTTAAAGAAGAGTTGAATGTTAAGGAGATTGTTATTGATGAGTCTGTTGAGATTCTAAAGATTGATATATCTCTTAATGATTCTTTGATATTGGAGGGTGAGGCGCGGGAAATTATCCGCGCGATTCAGGAGGGTCGGAAGAAGGCAGGATTCGAAGTGGCTGACCGGATTGTGCTTTGCTATCAAGGGATGGAAAGGGTTTTCAATGGGGACGAGGAAAAGGGAATCAAGGGGTTTGCAGAAGAAATTTCCAAAGAAGTCCTCGCGACCGAAGTGAGGAGTGAGAAATTGGAAGATGCAGAATATGAAGGCGCCCTCGACCTCGATGACGAGACATTTACATTTCAATTGAAACGAGCATGAGTATCGAAAATTGGGAGGAGATATCCCGGGAAAAAATATTTGAAAAGTATGGTCGTGCGATTGAGAAAAAGATGTTTCGTTTGCCGGATGGCAGGGAGGCTGATTTTTATCTGAATAGCGGGGATGGTAGTGTGGCTTGCTTGGCACTGACGCAGGAAAAAGAAGTTATTCTCGTGCGGCAGTTTCGTCCGGGACCAAAGAAGATTTTACTTGAAATTCCTGGAGGCGGATTGAAGAAGGATGAGAGTCCAGGGCAGGCTATGGAGCGTGAGCTCCTGGAGGAGACTGGTTATAGAGGAGACATGCAATTCGTGACGAGCGTGTTGCCGAGTGCTTATGCGGTATATCGGAAAAATGTTTTTGTCGCGATTGATTGTGAGAAAGTTGCGGAGCCGAAATTGGAGGATAATGGTGAGAAGCTCGAAGTGGTATTGATGTCGTTGGACAATTTCCGAAATCATATTCGTACGGGACAGATGACGGATGTGGAAATCAGTTATCTCGGTCTCGATCATCTTGGACTTCTTTGATATTTTTTATGTTTTTGAATTGAATCATTTGGATTTGATTTGGCATTTGAAATTTGGATTTTGATATTTACCTCATGGAGTATCGCTACACCGCTATCATCCTGAAGAAGAAAGAAGTCGGAGAGACCGATCGGCTGTATACGGTGTATACGAAAGAGGCGGGGAAATTGAAATTGGTGGCGCGGGGCGTGCGCAAGCAGGAAGCGAAACTCGCGAGTCAATTGGAAACGATGAATATCGTGTCGCTCTCGGTACAGCGGGGTCGTGGGCAGGGGAAAATTGCTGGAGCGGTCGCTGAGGAATCATTGCTCGCGATACGACGAAATGAGGCGGCGGTCTTCGAAATCCTCTCGGCACTGAATGTCTTCGAGCGATTGGTAGGATTGGAAGAGAAAGATGAAGCGTTGTTCTCTCTCCTCGAACGATTTCTCCGTACGGCTGAGAAGCTCGTCACGCAGGGAAAGGCGGAGAAAGTGACGCTCCTCCTCCATGCTTTTTTCTTCCATCTCTTCTCCGAGTTGGGATATCAGATCGAAGCGGGGGTCTGTGCGGCGACCGGCGAGCGATTGGATGTGAATGACCGACTCTTCTTCAGTCCGGCGGCGGGCGGGGTGATCACTTCTCTCGCGGCGGGGACGGTACCTCAATCGATACCGATGAGTCCGGCGACGGTGAAGCTCCTCCGCATCCTCCTCTCGAACAAATTGGAGAATATCGTGAAGATCGCACCGGAAAAGCAGGAGATTCAGGAGCTCTCCCTCGCGACGACACGATTTATCGATTGGATCGTGAGGTAGCAAGACAATGCAAACAGAGCAAACAGACGGTCGTTCCGCTTTTGGAGCGGTGCGTCCGCTGTTTGCAAGAACATATAGAAGGGTTATCAAAAATTTGCTACACTGGGGATATATGAGGGCATGAGAAGTCTTCTCTCGGCGAATTTCTCCATCATTCCCTGCTCGTCCGAAGACGGACTGCGCTGCGAGAGATTCCAAAATTGCCGAGAGAAGACTTCTTGGTGAATTATATAAAAACACAAATATATGGGGCTCCAAGATCTGAACGAAAATCTGTACGAAAAGAAATTCGATGCGCCGGATATCGATACGCAGTATGCATCCGGTACGGCTGGAGGAGGGAAAGATTTTCAGGCAAAAGCATGGGAGCAGGCGACAACCCCATCTATCAAATCAGTCGAGGACTCATTCCTCCAAAAACGGAAATGGCTCCTCATAACGCTCGGTGTTGTCGGCATCATCGCACTCGTCGCGGGAGCTTTTTTCATTCGGAAATTGCTGTTCGTCGATACGAAGGTCTCTCTCTCGATTGAAGGACCGCAA
>JBATLQ010000032.1:0-3077 GCA_049289395.1 Candidatus Moraniibacteriota bacterium
GGCATCGCTCTATCAGCGGGGACTTGCGAGCATGAAGGATCTCATCGCACCGCCAGCGATCAAGGTGGTCTCGAATCATATGCAGATCGGGGCGGTGTTGTCGCGCACACATTTCGTCATCGCGTACCCTCGTTTCCTCTCGACGAATTGGTTCTCGCCGATCATTAACTTGGACTTCCCGATGGATATCTCGCTCTTCGTCCATCCTATCGATACTTCGGAAATCCTGAAGCAACTCCGGACATCGGCGACGCGGGTGGAATCGCAGATCGGTATCGAACAAGAGAAGGGAAAGATCCGCGATCCGATTCTGGAGACTGCCATCCAGGATATCGAGGAGCTCCGTGACCGTCTGCTCCAGGGAACGGAGAAATTCTTCCGCTTCGGTCTGTATTTTACGCTCTATTCCGATACCGAAGAGAATCTGAACAAGATGAGTCAGTCCGTGGAGTCGATGCTCGAAGCGCAACTCGTCTATGTGAAGCCGGCGGTGATGCGTATGGATGATGGTTTCGTCGCGACGCGCCCGCTCGCTCTCGACAATCTCGATGTCGCGAATAATTTGAATACCCAGCCACTCTCGACGACTTTCCCGTTCGTGTCTTCGGACCTCTCTTCGAATGATGGAATCCTCTATGGCATCAATCGGCACAATAATTCGCTCATACTTTTCGATCGGTTCAAGATGGAGAATGCGAATATGGTGGTCTTCGCCAAGTCCGGTTCTGGCAAAAGCTATACGGTGAAGCTCGAGATACTGCGTTCCATGATGATGGGGACGAGCGTTATCGTCATCGATCCGGAAAATGAGTACAAGCATCTCGCGGAAACGGTGGGGGGAACATTCCTTAAGATTTCTCTTGGTTCCGAAGCGCATCTCAATCCGTTCGACCTGCCGAAGGTGAAGGAAGATGAGGAATCGGAGGGCGTCCTGCGCAATACGATCGCGAATCTCCTCGGACTCCTCCATATCATGCTCGGCTCGGTGACACCGGAAGAAGATTCGATACTCGACCGCGCGATCCGTGAGACCTATGCGATCCGCGATATCACGGAGGCGTCGGACTTCTCGCTCTTCGATGCGAGCTCTTTCCCCACCATGACGGACCTCTATGATGTGCTGAAAAATATGGAGGGAGCGGAATCCCTCGCGGCACGGCTCGAACGCTACACCGAAGGGATTTTCTCTGGCTTCCTCAATAATCAGACCAATATCACGCTGAAGAATCAGCTCGTCGTCTTCAATATCCGGGACCTCGAAGAAGAATTGCGGCCGATCGCGATGTATACGGTCCTCCAATATATCTGGAATGAGATGCGTGCGGATATGAAACAGCGGATCGTCGTCGTGGATGAAGCGTGGGTGATGATGCAGAATGAAGATGCGGCGGCGTTCCTCTTCGGTATCGCCAAGCGGTGCCGGAAATACTATACCGGACTCACGACCATCACCCAGGACATCTCGGACTTCATGGCATCGCGGTACGGGAAGCCGATCGTGACGAACTCTTCCCTCCAACTCCTCCTGAAACAATCCCCATCATCGGTAGATGTGATCGCCGAGACATTCTATCTCACGGATCATGAGAAATTCCTCCTCCTCGAGTCGAATGTGGGCGAGGGCATCTTCTTCGCGGGGCTGAAGCACGCCGCGATCAAGGTCATCGCTTCGTACAGTGAGGATCAGATCATCACCTCCGATCCCCGCCAGCTCCTCGAAATCGAAGAAGCGAAAAAGGACTTCGAGGGGAAGTGAGGCACAGATACTAGATATTAGATACTGGATAATAGATTTGAGAATTGAGAAGGGGGAGAATAATGAAAAGATATGGCGAGTACAGCGAGAAGTACGCAAGAAAGAGTGGCAGAGAGGCAGGCGGCCAATGATGCCTTTTATGTAGCGCAAGAAGAGGAACGGGAGAGAAGACGGGAATATGTAGCAAATCGAATGGTGGCAGAGCGGAATCGCAGGATGCAAATGGAAGCGGTCAATGACGCCCTGTATACAAATGAGGAATCTGGTTCGGTGAAACCAGTAGGTCTCCTTTCTTATGCGCCGATGCTCATGGCGGCAGGCTTCAAGGATCTCCTGGATTTGACTGGTATCGGATCGCTTCCGGGTATCGGAACGGTTGTGACGATTTGCGCCTCGATACTTATCTTTTTCCTCGCGCTCCTTCGGGGGTCATTTCGCGGGAGAATGAAGTATAGGAAGGGGATAATGCTTCTTGTCGGAACTCTCGTGGAAGCGATTGGATTCGGACTGAATTTCCTTCCCATTGAGACGCTCACCGTACTTGCCATGTATATGATTGATAAGGCCGAGGCAAAAGGTGGTATGATAGGAAAGGTAGCGAGTGGTATCAAAACAAACGCCATCAAAAAAGGAAGCGTATGATGCTCAGGGACTTTACATTCGATCGGAAATTTGTGGTGACGGGAGGTGCGCTCTTTCTCTCGCTTCTTTTGTTTGTGCTCTTTCCTGGGACGGATCGGCTTCCACTCGGCATACAGAGTATTATCGCGTTCTCCATCTTTTTTCTCCTGTTTCCGATTCTCTATGCTCAGCTCATACTCGGGGAATCATGGCGGGCAGTCGGATTTCAGATGGAGCAGACGCTTTCTGCTTGGATTGGTGTTGCGTTGGCGGTCATTGTCGGGTTCGGGATTTTTTTCTTCGGGTATCAGTGGTGGTCGGCACTTCATGAAGTCTATCGCCTTCCCTTCGTCGTGGAGCGGTCGTTTCTCGCTTTCGTCCGGTATGAGCTTTTTCTGCTCGTCACTCTGTTTTTCTACGAAGTATTTTTCCGAGGTTTCATTCAGCTCCTCTTCCTTCGGCGATTCGGTCTGTGGTCTGTTCTCCTCCAGTGGGGCATTTTTCTCCTCTTCCTTTTTGCAAGCCAGAGTTTCGGCATGGATCAACTGGCGATGATTCTCTTCGCGCCACTCGCTGGGTGGGTCGCGTATCGGTCACAGTCGATAGGGTATTCATTTCTCGCGAGCGGATTGTTCTTCATAACAGTGGATGTCTTCCTTCTTTTGGCAAATCGTTAGATAATAGGGGAGAGGAATTTTAC
>JBATLQ010000033.1:0-3020 GCA_049289395.1 Candidatus Moraniibacteriota bacterium
CCATACAGCGGTTCAACCCCTGTATATTGCTCCGGTTTTTGCCTTGGGAATTGAGGCATGGAAATAGTGGATAACTCTGTTGGAATATATTGCGAAAATATGGTATTATTTCTGTGATACAAACATCCATTCTATCCGCTCTACGCGCAGGTTCTTATGACCTCAGATCAGATTGCAAATCCACTCGAAAATACACACGAAAAACGATCGAAAAAACTTCTCAAACTATTCCTCCTCCAGGTACTGGTTGTTTTCGGTGGGATTATTTTTTTTCAAATGCGAAATGCCACGGAAGAGGGGGGTGCGGCGATACTCGATGCGCCGGTAGTCGGGAGTGGCGAGGAGGGAGTCGTCCTCGCTGATACGGCGGAGAATACTCCGGAAGCGGATCATGCGGTCGCGAAGAGTGAGAACTTCCGCATGGGACAGATCGTTTTCGCAGGCGAATCGGATTTCCTTTTGGACGAAACGGATCAGGGTCCGCCGAAAATTGATGGTGTCCAGGGGCAGATCGTCTCGAAAAAAGGGAAGAAGGAAATGCAATTGGTCATCATCTGGAAGACGAACAAACCGACGAGCGGGGAAGTAATCTATGGGAAAAATCGCTCGGATAATGGGAAAAAGATAACCGAGGATACCTACGGGACGAATCATGGCGTCGTCATACCGAACCTCTCTCAGGGGACGACTTACCTCTATACTATCCATGCGAAAGACCGTTTCGGAAACGATACGAAGAGCGATACTTATGCCATGTTTACCGGTGCCGAACAGCTGTCCCTGATCGACCTCATTGCGAACGCGGCGAGGGATACTTTCTCATGGGCGGTGAAGTAGTCGCCGTATGCTTGTATGGCGGAAAAGTATGATATAATAAGGAGACCTATTACTGAATAAACTCCAGCTAAAAACGACACCTTTCGTCAAATCCTGGAGAAAATATTTTCTGCTTAAGCATCGGCTAAACAAAAAATATTTTCTCGTCGGCTTTGCCTGAAATCTGCCATTTTTTATCAAGAAGTTTACTCAGCAATAGATCTCCATTGTAAACGAGGTGAAATTGATGGTTGAGAATCTCCGTGTATCTTCATGAATGTGAAGGTATACGGAGGCTCTAAAAATCGATACCTGTGTCGTATGTAAAAAACAAAAATTGGCGAAAAGTGAATAAGTTTCTCTCGCTCGTTGTGGCGGGAGGGGCGCTCGTGTCGGGGTGGCTAGCAATGGCACCAGTTTTTGCGCAGTCTGCGAGTCAGATGGGCGTTTCGTTGTCGCTGTACGATGCTTCATACAAGCCTATCGCGAATGGGAGTTACGAAGTGCGTTTCGCCATCTACGATGCAGACCGGACGGATGCGGATGCGTATCCTTCGCAGAGTGATGCGCGGGTGTGGGAAGAAACGCAGACCGTGGAAGTGAACAATGGCGTCCTGCGTGCCACGCTCGGAAGTACGACGCCATTCCCGTCCGCATTGTTTACTGGTTCAACGGATTATTACCTCGGGGTGCGGATCGGGACGGATTCGGAAATGACACCTCGGAAGAAAATGAGCGCCGTGCCGTTCGCGCTCAATGCGCAGTTCCTCCGTGGGGCGACGGTCGGCGAGAGCGAGGGGAATATCCCGCTCCTCGGGAAGGGTGGGAAATTGTTGCAGAAGTTCTTCTCTATCGGGACGAAGAAGGGAGATTTGTTGTCTGGAACTGATAAGCGGTTGAATGATATTCATGCACAGAATACCGATCTGGGTACCGATTCGGAGGATTTCAATATCGGATCCGGCACTTCGGTTTCGGGAAATAATTTTACGCTGAGTGTCTCGGATGGTTCGGCGCGGCCGGCACTCCGATACAACGGATCGACGAGCGAGTGGGAATTCTCGAATAATGGTTCATCGTTTACCACCATCGGTGACATCGGGAATTATGTCGCGACGATCACCGCGGGCAATGGCATCTCTGGATCATCGACGACTGCGGGGGGTACGCCGACGCTCTCGGTGAATCTCCTCACCTCGACGGATGGCACGGGGGCGACTTCCTCGGAATCTGGTTTGGAATTCGCTGGTGCATCGAGTAATCAGCTCACCTTGCTCCAGGGTTGTGCCAATGGTCAGGGGCTTTCTTTCAATACTGCGACCAAGGTGTGGGAGTGTACGAGTTTCTCGACCGGAATTTCTGGGACGGGGACGGCCGGGTATGCCACTTACTGGAGTGGTGTGAATTCGCTCGGGAGTGAGCAGTACCTCGGGGTATCGCGTGGCGGAACGGGACTCTCGGGTGCGACCGCTTCGAATGGATCGCTTCTCATCGGAAATGGATCGGGGTATTCGCTCGCGACGCTGACTGATTCCAATGGCATTACGGTTTCAAACGGAGTGGGGTCAATCACGCTTTCTCTCGATGTGGCGACGACTGGCACGACCGTGACGACCGCTTCGAATTCCGGACTGGAAACAAGTGCTACGGGGCTTCGTTTACTGGGGGGTTGTATCAATGACCAGGTACTTGCTTGGAATGTCGCATTGGAGTCGTGGGTGTGCTCGAATAAGACCGGTGGTACGAGTGATTGGAGTAGTGGTGGATCGTTTACATACCTGACGAATGTTACGGATTCTTTGGTGCTTGGTGGCTCGACGACGAGCTCGGGATTTTTCTTCAATGTTCCTGCGAGCACTATTTCTTTCGAAGGATTAAGTGCTGATAATTTCGAGACGACATTGGCGGTAGTCGATCCAACCGCTGATAATACGATTACCTTCCCGAATGTGACCGGTACCGTCATCACCACGGGTGACACCGGTACGGTCACCGGTACTATGATCGCCAATGACACCGTCGCATTGACGACCGATACCACGGGGAACTATGTCTCCTCTGCAACAAGCAATGGAGGACTCACCCTCACCGGTACCGAAGGAGCTTCCCTCGGTATCCTCCTCCCTGCTGCGACTGATGCGCTCTCTTCCACCACCTCATCTGGTTCAGGACTCGAACTTCTCGCATCCGGACTCACTCTGCTT
>JBATLQ010000034.1:0-2601 GCA_049289395.1 Candidatus Moraniibacteriota bacterium
ACCGTTCCCCAGAAAAAGGAAATTTCCGGAGCACACTCAGTCAGCTCAAAGCCCGCATCCTCGATCGGTACGCGAATTAAAACAACACCCTATGTTCAAAAATGTTCTCGACAACTTCAGAGAAAAAGGCTACGGGCATATTCTCTATGCCCTGCTCATAGAGACGATGCTCCTCATACTCCTCTCTTTCGCGGGACTCTTCACGCTGGAAACCATCCTCCCTGGTCTCATCTCCGGTCGGTTCGTCATCGGGAAGCTCATCGTCGTCGTCACGCTCCTCTTTTTCTTCACTGCTTTTCTCGGACGAAGTCTCGGCATTTCCCTCCCCATAACCATCTCTTCATCACTTCGCACGCTCCTCATCCTGATGGGTCTCTGGGCACTCGGCATTCTCACAATTTCCCTCCTCGCTTTCCCGACATGGAGCATTCCCATCTTCCTCCTCTCCTTTGGAGCCATAGCCTATCTCACCTTCAAAGAATTCAAAAAATAGCGGTCGTTCCACCGCTTGGAGGGTATTTTATTTTAACGGTCGCTCCGCTGTTGGAGCGGTGCGTCCGCTGAAATGAAATACCTACGACCACTTTTTTATGTGCTTTTCAAAGCTTCCAAGGTCTCCCGCACACACTTCTCCCACGAGAATTTTTTCACTTGTTCCAATCCACGAGCAATCATACCCAGACGAAGTGTCTCATCAGAAATCACCTTCTCCATCCTTCGGGCCAGCTCCTCCCTGTCACTCGCATCGAAATACTCCGCCGCATCACCACCCACCTCGCGGAGGCTCGAATTGTCCGCGACGATGACAGGGACACGGGAGGCGAGTGCTTCGAGTACCGGTATGCCGAATCCCTCATAGAGTGACGGGAAGATATATACTTTCGCGCCTCGCATGAGATGACCCAGGTCACCGAAAGCGATCTGCCCGGTCATGACGATATCATCTCGAAATGGACTCTCCGCTACCTTCGTATGCACACGGTCCGAGAGCCAGGCATCCCCGCCCGCGAGAACGAGTTTCATGGTTCCCATACCATTTCGTTCTTTCAATTTCGTAAAGGCATCGATCAATACCTCCAAATTTTTCCTCGGCTGTATCGCTCCGGTATAGAGGAGATACTCTCCATCGATGCCAAGAGATTTCTTCACACGGTTTTCTTCAATCATATTTCGTTCCGGAGAAAATAATTCCGCATCGAAACCATGATACACGACGGTGATATTTTCCGCTTTCACGGACGGATACCATTTGAGGATATCCCGCTTCGTCGATTCCGATACCGCGATGAGGTGATCGGCATTTTGTATCGCGAAATCCCCGAGGAGATTCAGTTCCCATACATCCTTCTTCGGGAAATACTGCGGAAAATACTTGTAGGCGAGGTCATGCACCGTCACGACCGTCCGCATACCCTTCCTCCGTATGAACGGCAAATTATGCATCGGCATCCAGAGGACATCCGGCGTATCCCTCAAGAGTTCCCAGGCGAATCGCGTCTGAGTCCAGAAAAACGGGAAGTCCATCGCCTTGATTTCGTAATTTTTGAGATGGGGCGGTTCGAGCGATGGATTAAAGGTCGTCCGATGATACAGAAAAAAAATATCGTCGGGAGCAAGCATTCCGAAATGCCGGAGCATATGAAGAATATACACCCTCGTCCCATCGATCCGCTCCGCATCCAAATCCGCCGCCTGTATCGCTATGTTCATATGCAATCAAATTTTATATATCTTCTTCTTTCTCTTCCTCCTCTTCTCGCCTCGCTATCGCTCCGTCGAAGCGGATTCAAGGGGAGGGTAGAGAGGAGTATTTCTATTTTCATGGTACGGTTTCCCTGAGAAGAACACAAGGGTCGATGATTCAAAAAAGTCAGAAGAAATTTTAAAGGGCCGAATCTGAGACTCCAGATCCGACCCTTGCCCTTAGCATGCCTTACTCATGCGCTTTGCGTTTCCCTTGCCAATGGTTATCGGCGGGATATTTCTGTGACTCCTGGCGCAAATTATTCCTCGCGCCCTTCAAGGCTGCCGATCAGGTCTGCTCCAGGCCACTGCCACCGGTGCCGTCGCCGTGCTGGTGGTGACTGCCGCCCACGCCATCGCCGACCATGCCCCCCAGCCCGCCTTCCTTCATCACGCCGCCGTCACCTTGATGATGATCCTGCCCGCTCACTTTGCCCTTGGGTTCTTCGGCACCGCCTTGGGTAATGCTCAGATGCTTGCTCATGTCTTGCTCCTTTCAGGTTGTCCCCTCCGCCGTTGCGGAAGGTAGGAACCGGCACTGAAATCGCCGGCAGAAATACTTTAATACATCAAGATAATTTCGTCAACCCCACTGAAAAATGCTACAATTCACAAATTATCGACCAACGATTTTCTCTATGACTTCCGATTCCACTCAATACAAAACCGGACTCGTCTTCGGCGTCTTCGATGGGCTCCATGAAGGACACCGACACCTCCTCCATGAAGCCATGAGACAGTGTGAGGAGCTTATCGTCGTCGTCACACTCGATACCGTCGTTTCAATATTGAAAAACCACCCCCCGAAGTATTCCTACAAGGAACGCGCAAAAGCGATCACTGATTTCAATCCCGATT
>JBATLQ010000035.1:0-1965 GCA_049289395.1 Candidatus Moraniibacteriota bacterium
ATGATTGGGTGAAAGAGATTCCACCACTTTTCCTCTTCATGCGGGAATTGGGCGTCGATATAACAACACTGCTCAAGACTTTCAACTGGGGCATCGGGTACTACTTGTTCGTCCCGAAGAAGTCGGTGGACCGTTGCTTGCAAGTCGGACGGGCGGCGGGATACGATCTACTCGTGGTGGGCAGGGTGGAAGAAGGAAAACGGCAGGTCATTTTCGGACCTGAGTCCGACCTGATTTTGCCACCGCCAGGGGAATAGCGATTCGGTGACTTCAGTTGGACCTTAGTAGTTTTGCGATGAATGTATTGCGAAATGAACGGGTCTTTTTTTATAAGAAAAATTATTTGACAGCTTTTTGGGGAATGGTGTATCATTGTATGTGTAAGTTAAATAAACTGTGAAAACAGTAAGTTTTTAAGAAAAAAAATATGGAAATATTGACTCAGAAGCAGAAAATTGTCTTGCAGGCGATCAAGACCTATTTTACAGAGAACGGTATCATGCCGACGGTGCGGGAGATACGGGACGAGAGTGGCAAGCTCGGGCTGAAGCTGAAGAGCCTCCGGAGTTTCTTCCTCTATCTCAATGCGCTCGAGGAGAAGGGATATATCGAGCGCACCTCGGAGGATCGGGGGATACTCCTTACCGGTGTGAATGCGGACTCCTTCATGAATGTGCCGGTGTTCGGCATGGCGAATGCAGGAGCGGCCACGATGTTCGCGGATCAGTATGTGGAGGGGTACCTGCGGGTGTCGAAGCGACTCGTGAAGGATCGCAATGTCTTCGCGGTGCAGGTATCGGGTACTTCGATGAACAAAGCGAAGGTGAATGGGAAGTTTATTCAGAATGGGGATTTCATCCTCGTCGATGCGCAGACGAAAGAGTACCGCAATGGCGACCGTGTGCTCGTGGTCATCGATGGGCTCGCGACGGTGAAGACCTATCGCACGGTGGATGGCAAGACGATTGCGCTCATCCCGGAGTCGACGGATACGAAGCACAAACCGATTTTCCTCACACCCGAGGATAACTTCGTCGTGAACGGCATCGTCATCGATGTCCTCAAAATGCCGAAGGGTTAATCATATTCGATTTCTCTTTCGGAATAATCCACAAACCCATGTGTGTTTTTCAGAATGTAACACGAAACCGTGACCATTGAATGCTTCTTTCGTAGCGTATTTTCCTGTATACTAAATAGGATTTTATTCATCATGTATCGGTACTATGGAATTTTTTGGAATTAGTTTGCCGGAGCTTATTACGCTGATTGGGTTGGCAGGGGTGTGTTTTATTGTGTTTGCTGAGACGGGGCTTTTCCTCGGGTTTTTCCTTCCGGGGGACTCCCTCCTCTTCGTCGCGGGGGTGCTCGCTTCGCAGGATATTTTTTCGTTGCCGCTCCTCCTCGGTGCTGTGTTCATTTCCGCATTGCTTGGTAATTTCGTGGGATATGAATTCGGCTTCCATGTCGGAGAAAAACTTTTTGCTCGCGAGGACTCGTTCTTTTTCAAGAAACGGCATGCAGAGAGCGCACGGAATTTTTATGATGAAAATGGCGGAAAGACGATTTTCCTCGCTCGATTTATACCGATTGTGCGGACCTTCGCTCCAATCGTGGCTGGCGTCGCGAAGATGAATCGACGGAGCTTCTATACCTTCAGTGTCGTTGGGGGATTCGTCTGGGTGTTCGGTCTCATTCTCGCGGGGTATTTCCTCGGCAATGCTATCGATGTGGACAAATATCTCCTCCCGATCATTATCGGCATCGTCGTCGTTTCCTTCCTCCCGGTGGCGCATAAGTACTGGGCAGATCGTCGAAAGGCGGTTCCGAACGGAGAAAATTGACAAAGAGACGAAAACGAGTATTATAGAGCCATATTTGATATACAAAACAAAAAGGAGGAAGGCCTTTTTTTTGTTTGGTTTAATCAGCGTTGAGATTTGAGGGAGTTACCGAGAAACAATG
>JBATLQ010000036.1:0-12412 GCA_049289395.1 Candidatus Moraniibacteriota bacterium
CAGGTGATAATATTGCCGATCTTGTTGTGCCAGATCTTGTACCAGGGCATGCCCCTCGGGTCGATGAGTCGTGATCCGAGGACGACATCACAGTGATTCCTGCGGATGGGCTCTATGAGACGCGCGATATCCTCTGGACTGTGCTGACCGTCGCCGTCCATGGTGACAATGATATCTGCTCCCTTCAGCTTGGCAGCTTCGATGCCGGTTTTCGTCGCGGCACCTTTGCCACGATTGAGTCTGTGGCGGAGGGTGGTGACGCCCGTCTCTTTCGCGCGTTCGAAGGTATCATCGGTACTGCCATCATCGACGACGATGATATGCTCGTATCCGGCAGTGCGTATCTCGGCGATTACTTCGGTGATGATCGTTGATTCCTGATAGGCAGGGATGACGATGTATGTAGTTTTTTGGCTTTCCATAGGGGTATTATAATGTGATTTTCGGAGGCTGGCAATGGATCCTTATCGTCGTGACAGGGTCAGTTCGCCATTTGCCATGAGGCTTATTCTTGTTTAAAATAAGGGTATTGACAAGTATCGAGTATTTTTGTATTATTTCAATAAATTATTAATATTAATAATTAAATGAAATATCAGGAATTAAGAAAACTCATAAATAAGCCATATTTCAGTAGAATGGATATTTTACTGAATGATTTTATGGTGTTTAATTATCAGCTATCTTTATGGAAGAAGAAGGGGTATATCGAAAGTCTCAAAAGAGGGCTGTATGTTTTCATTGATGATCGGGAGAAGATATTAGCTGAGGAAATTTCATTTTTTTTGTATGAGCCGAGCTACCTCAGTCTGGAATTCGCTCTCGGTTATTATGGAATAATACCGGAAATGGTGTTTGCGAAAACAGCAGTGACGACGAAAACGACTCGAAGGTTTTCCAATGGATTTGGATTGTTTTCTTATCGACATATCCATCCGAAGTTGTTTTTCGGCTATACCTCCATTGATACGGAATTTGGCAAGTATTTGCTCGCGGAGCCAGAAAAGGCCCTGCTTGATTATCTCTATTTCAATCTCGGAAAAATCAATAATGAAAAAGATATATCTGAGCTCAGAATGAACAAGGAAGAGCTACGAAAGATAATAAATCAACAGAAGCTCACGGCATATCTGGCTGAATTTGGGATACAGAAGCTTGCACGGATAACTCGTATGATTATTTAAGTATGCTCACATTCGAACAATTGCAAGGGTATTATCAAAAAAATACCAATGCCTCACCGAAGAGTATGTTGGTCGAATATGTTCAATATGAGTTGCTGGACTCGCTTTTCAAAAAAAAGCAAAGTCGCCATCTGAGCTTTATCGGTGGTACAGCCCTTCGAATCGTGTACAATGGCAGTCGTTTTTCAGAAGATCTCGATTTTGATAATTTCGGATTATCCTTCGGGGAATTTCAAGAACTATCAGATGCGATTGTGGAGGATATGAGATTAAAGGGATTCAGTATCGAATTTCGAACGATCGAAAAAAGCGCGTATCATTGCTATGTGAAATTCCCACATATTTTACAAAGTGCAAAACTCGAGTCAGCTCCGGAAGAGAAGATACTCGTACGGATTGATGCTATGGAAAAGAAAAAAAACTTTGCGCCGGTCGTGCATACATTGAATAAATTTGATATCTATCGGAATATCTTGGTGAATCCTGTCGATATTCTTCTTTCACAAAAGCTCATCACTATCTTAGGGCGCAAGCGTGAAAAAGGGCGCGACTTTTTCGATGTAAGTTACCTGTATGGTATGACACAGCCTAATTTCAAGTATATAGAGGAAATAATGGGTATGAGTAGGAATGAGTTTGTTCAAAAGCTCTTGGATCGATGCGCTCAATTGGATTTCATCGCTCTTGCCCTGGATGTAGAGCCATTCCTTATGCATCCAGAACAATCAGTCCGTGTCATGGACTTCAAGAATTTTATCGAGAAGCAATTATCGGCATAATGGTTCTGTTATTGCCATGAGGCTTATTTTCCTCTAAAATAAGGGTACAATTCTCTATTAACCAAAGTGTATGGATGAAAAACCGTATGTGTCAGTTGTCGTTCCGCTCTTTAATGAAGAGGGGAATGTGAAGGAATTGCATCGTCGTATTACCGAGAGTCTCCAGAAGATTGGGAAGCCGTTTGAAATCGTCTTCGTCGATGATGGATCCCGGGACAAGACACTCGCGATGTGTCAGGGACTCACACCATTGAAGTTGATTGTGTTTCGGAAAAATTTCGGTCAGACGGCTGCGTTCGATGCCGGGATCAAGGCATCCGAGGGTGATGTCATCATCACCATGGATGGTGATTTGCAAAATGATCCGGATGATATTCCGCTTCTCCTCGCGAAGCTCGATGAGGGGTTCGATGTGGTGTCCGGCTGGCGGTTCAAAAGGCGGGACAGTTTCATGAAGCGATTTTTCTCCCGTGGGGCGAATATCCTGCGTAAGGTGCTCCTCCATGATCGAATTCATGATTCCGGGTGTAGTCTGAAAGCGTATCGTCGGGCATGTTTTCAGAATGTTGATCTGTTTGGTGAGATGCACCGGTTCATCCCGGCGCTTCTCCAATTGGAGGGGTTCCGTGTGAGTGAGGTGAAAGTATCGCACTTTCCTCGTTTGCATGGTGTGACGAAGTACAATTGGAAACGAGCGGTGAAGGGATTCGTCGATATGATCGCGATCTGGTTCTGGCGAAATTACTCCTATCGACCACTTCATCTCTTTGGTGGGGCGGGCATGGCACTCTCCGTCGTCGGCTCCGGAATCCTCCTCTGGATGCTCGTCGAGAAAGTAGTACTGCATGCATCTATCGGAGATCGGCTCTGGCCACTTGTCGGTATTTTCTGTTTGCTTATGGGGGTGCAACTCTTCGTCGCGGGACTTCTCGCGGATATTATCGTCCGGAACTACTATCAGGTTCGGCAGAGGATGAACTATACGATACGGGAAGTGAGGACGCAGTAGTGGCGGAGAAAGCACAAAACAAAAAACACAAAAGCCAAACAAAACACAGAACACAGTAAGCAAACAAGACAGAGGAGTGATCCGTTTTGTGTTTTGGAAATTGTGCTTTGTTTGGTTTTTGTGATTTGAGGTTTATATTTTTTAAATAAATATTTATTATCACAGGTTATGAAGCTCGCATTTATCGGTACGGGATATGTTGGATTGGTGACGGGGGCATGTATGGCGGAATTGGGACATCATGTCGTTTGTGCCGACATCGATAAGAAAAAGATTGCGAAATTGAAGAAGGGCATCATGCCGATCTATGAGCTCGGACTGGAAGAGTTGGTGGAGAAAAATGTGAAAGAGGGGCGACTCTCGTTCACGAGCTCTATCGGTACTGCGATGAAGCAATCTGAAGTCGTCTTCAGCGCGGTGGGGACGCCCGAGGATAAGAAGACTGGGCGAGCGGATATGCAGTTTGTGCATGCGGTTGCAGAGGCATTCGGGAAGAATTTGAACGGCCCCGTAAAACCCGGCAAAGCGGGTCACGGGGCAAGCTACAAAATTCTCGTGAACAAATCAACGGTTCCGGTCGGGACGGCGGATAAGGTGCGGGACATTATCATGCATGCAAGCAAAGGAAGCTATGATTTCGATGTGGTCTCGAATCCGGAATTTCTCCGTGAGGGTGCGGCGATCAAGGATTTCCTCAATCCGGATCGGGTCGTGGTCGGGGTCGCGTCGGATCGTGCACGGGAAATCATGGAGAAGATCTATCGGCCGATCGCGCGCGCGGGGCGACCGGTCATCGTGACGGATATTCGCAGTGCTGAGCTCATTAAATATGCATCGAATGCATTCCTCGCGGTGAAGATTACCTTCGCCAATGAGATGGCGAATTTCTGCGAGCTCGCGGGTGCGAATATGAAGGAGGTCGCGAAGGGTATGGGAGCGGACAGTCGTATCGGATCCCGCTTCCTCTATGCCGGTATTGGGTACGGCGGATCGTGTTTCCCGAAGGATGTGCAAGCGCTTATGGAGACCGGTAAGGAATACGATTTCGATTTTTCAATTATCAAGGCGGCGGATAGGGTGAATGATACTCAGAAATTGCGGCCGATTGCGTTTTTGAAAAAGCAATACAAGAGCTTGAAAGGGAAGACGATTGGTATCTGGGGATTGTCATTCAAGCCACGAACGGATGATGTCCGTGAGGCACCGGCGCGATATATCATCGAAGAACTTCTCAAAGCGGGTGCGAAGGTGAAGGCATTCGATCCGGTCGCGATGGAGAGTTTCCGACTTTCTTTTCCTGATAAACGGGTGAAGTATGTGGAGCATGCGTATGATGCCGTATCGGATGCGGATGCCTTGATCGTCTGTACCGAGTGGGACGAATTTCGCACCGTGGAATATCCGGAGCTCGCTTCCCGCATGAGAGCGCGTGTCATCGTCGATGGTCGCAATATCTTCGAACGGAAAGAAGCTGAGGCGGAAGGATTCACTTACTTCGGCATAGGAGTGTAGCCCATGCTGGGAAAGCACAGAACAAAAAACACAAAGACCAAACAAAACACAGAACATAATGTCGGAAAGCACAAATAAGTATCGTGAGTTTGAGGAGAGAACAACTGAATTTGCAAGAAGAGTTATTCGTCTCTGCAAGGCACTTCCAAATGGTACGATTAATCGACGACTTATCGATCAGATTGTTCGATCTTCCGGTTCGGTAGGGGCGAATTATCGTGAGGCAAATGAATGTTTAGGGAAGAAGGATTTCATTCATCGTTTGCGAATTTCAAGAAAGGAATGCAAGGAAACAGAGCATTGGTTGTTTTTGATTGAAGAAGCGAATCCAGACTTTAAAGATCGGATGAAAGAGTTGTTTGTGGAATGCGGTGAGATTCGGAATATCCTCTCTGCTATAATTCAAAAGGCACAAGATTGAATTTGTGTTTTGAAAATTGTGCTTTGTTTGGTCTTTGTGTTTTAAACTTTTGTGTTTTTTTATGAAGATATTATTCTTAAATTATGAATATCCGCCACTCGGGGGTGGGGCGGGGAATGCGACGCAATACCTTTTGCGGGAGTATGCCGGTATGCAGGATCTCGAGGTGCATCTCGTGACTTCATCCGTGGATGAATCGGTGCATATCATCTCTGTTGCCCCGAATGTCACCGTGCATTCCGTACCAGTCGGGAAGAATGGACAGAATTTGCATTTTCAGTCGGCGAAAGATCTCCTCTTGTATTCTTGGCGTGGATTCTGGTATGCGAATGGCCTTTTGCAGAAGGAGCGATTTGATGTGATCCATGCTTTTTTCTCGGTGCCATGTGGGTTCATGGCATGGCGACTTTCGAAATGGTATGGCATTCCGTATATCGTCTCGCTTCGCGGTGCGGATGTTCCTGGATATAGCGAACGATTCACGGGTCTCTATCTCTTTCTTCGTCCAATCATCCGGAATATCTGGCGCCATGCGACGAGGGTGATAGCGAACAGTTCGGGACTCCGATTGCTCGCCCTTCAGACGAATACAGGGCAGAGAATCGATATGATTCCCAATGGTATCGATACCACCGAGTTCAAGCCGGATGCGACTCGTGAGGTGGATGGAATTTTTCGCATTCTCTGTGTCTCGCGTATCACCCCGCGCAAGGGCATTCGGTATCTGATTGAGGGATTTGATCTGTTGAAAAAGAGAGATCCTTCGAAGATGGAATTGTGGATCATCGGTGAAGGAGATGAACTTCCAGAGCTACGCAAACTCGTTTCATCTCTCGGTCTTCAGAAGTCAGTGAAATTTTTCGGACGAGTAGCGCATGAGAAACTTTCCGTATTTTATGGGCTCGCTGATGTCTTCGTCCTTCCGTCGCTCAATGAAGGGATGAGCAATACCATGCTCGAGGCATTGGCATCAGGACTCCCGATCATCGCGACGGTGACCGGTGGAACGGAAGAGCTCGTTACAGACGGAGAAAATGGTTTGTATATAGAGAAGGAATCTCCCACTAATATTGCTTTGAAATTGGAAATTATTTTGATGGATGAAGGGCTTCGGAAAAAAATGGGGGAGGCGAGTCGAGTGCGTGCCGAGCAGATGAGTTGGGAGAGCGTGGCAAAGCAGTATGTGGAAGTGTATCGACATGCGAAAACTTCATAGGAAACATTTCTGTGCCGAAAAACTTCCAGCGAAGTTTTTCTGAAGTTGGATTCAAAACTTTTTCAGAAAAAAGGCCATGCTTTTGAATCCAAATTCGCTCAGTAATTTCAATCAGCGGACGCACCGCTCAAAAAGCGGAACGACCGCTCATATTATGAAAAAGAAATTATTGTTTGTGGTGAAAATCATTGTTGGGATCGGGTTGATATTTTGGCTGGTTGAGAAGGTAAATTGGAGTGTGGTACTCCTCGAGTTGCGTGAAGTCTCGCCTTTTTTTCTCTTCCTCTATATCATCCTCCAGCTTTCAGGGAATCTCATTTCTGCGCGGAAGTGGCAGGTGATCGCTGAGCACAAGCATCAGGAACTCCATTTCACCGTACGACAGGGATTTCTCACCTATCTCACGGGAGCGTTTATTAATAATTTTTTGCCATCGACGATTGGTGGGGACGCCTATCGCGGACTGTGGTTGGCGAAGAAAACCCATGCGAAAGCGGCGTCGATTTCGACCGTGGTGTTCGACCGGTTCATCGGATTGTGGACGACTGCCATCCTCGCGCTCGTTTTCTCTTTCCCACTGTGGAAATATTTCTTTTCGGATGTCGCGGTCGAGGTCACGCTTCTCTCGATCATCGCCTTTCTTCTGGTGGATCTCTTCATCACCTATGCCTATTTTCAAGTATGGTTTCATCGCTTCATCACTTTTCTTCCGTTTCAGATCCGTCGCCTTATTGAAGAAGTGATCGGCTTTACGAAGAAGGGGATTTGGACGAAAGGGAGTCTGTACTCACTACTCTTCGCTTTCGTCGGTATCGCATTTTCGAATTACGCGCTTTTCTGTGCGATCGGTGAAAACATTAATTTTCTCCCGTATCTTTCGGTAATTTTCATCGTGACCATCATATCGAGCGTCCCACTCTCCATCAATAATATCGGCATCAAGGAATGGGCGTATTTCACTTTTTTCCCACTCGTCGGTGTCTCTCCGGAGGCGGCCGTGACCGTCGCCATCCTCTCTCGATTCCTTCAGATGCTCATTTCCTTCATCGCTTTGCCCCAGTATTTGCGGGAGGGGAATGAAAAGAAATAACAATCGAAAAAGCGGACGCACCGCCCGCAGGCGGAACGACCGATCATCACAGGTTTTTAAAAAAGGTTTTCCAGGTGGTGAGTGTTTCTATCTGAATCGTTTGTTCGAGCTTCTCCTTCTCACCTGCGGTTTGCCTCTGCGATTTGATCTCCTTTGGTTTCGGTATAAGCGTATAGACCGTGAGTATACCGAAGTTTTTTTGCTGAGAAATGGTGAACGATTCTGAGAGAGCTCTCCCCATGCCTTCGCCCGTAAAGCGGATGAGAAAATAATTGCCTTCAGTATAGAGATGTTTTTCGTCAAGAGCACCAGAATAGGAGACACCTTTCTTCTCGAGGTGATACCAGAATACTGGCTCGTATTCATGGATGGCTGAGAGATAGATCGGGTAGGAATTGCGTGATTGTTGCTTGAGGAGGTAGTCGGTTATAGTGAGTTGTTCCCGAAGTGTCAGTCGGTTATTGTTCGGGAAAATATCTTCTGTCTCGACAGTGGATGCGTAATCTTTCGGAGTGCTTAATGCCTCGAAATGAGTTTGTATTCTGGAGAGATTTGGTATGAGCAGTAGAGAGACAATGAGAGTAATCATAATTTGTCGGAATACTTTCTTGTTGCGGAATATTTTTTCCATGAGGAAACCAACGAGGATGATACTTGCTGGTGCGAGTGGGAGAAAAAATCTGGGGTAGATTTGGAAACTACTTGAGATGAGAGAATAGAAATAGGCGAAGGGAATGCTGATCCAGAGCAGTATGAGTACGAGGAAGTCCTTCCGATCCGTTCCTTTCTCTTGGAAGATATTCCAGATGAGGATAGTGCATTGTGTCAAGAAAAAGAGGATAGCGAATATGCGCCAGGGGAGATGCTCGTTATTTTGCAAGCCGTAGTCTTTCACCCTCTTGCCATTGATGTGATCTATTCCCGAATTGATGAGGAAGTATCCTGACGCGGTATAGTTGAGATCCATCATGAACTTCTCAGGAAAATTATTGAGTAGACTGAGTGGAGATCCACTTGTTTTCGACATTTTTTTCGTAAAGAAGCCGATATTTTCTCCACTCGTACTCCAGTCAGAAAGTACCATGGGGGAATAGATAGCGAGCACGATGCCGATAGCCGTGATCCATGTCTTCCAGTGAAACTTTGGTCGTTTGTAGAGGAGGAAGAGAATAGCGATGGCGGGAACGGTGAAGAAGACATTGAAATGGATTTGTGAGGTAATGGCGATGACGAATGTAGCAAGGAGGAACCAATGGTCGCGCTTTTCTTCGGCATGAGAAATAGCGCGGAGAAGCGAGTAGAAAGAAAAGAGTATAAGAAATGGGAGGACATTGGGGCTCCAAGAGAATCGCCCATAGAGAACGAGGTATGCGGAACAAGAAAAAAGAGTGAGAAGCGCGAGAGATATGCGGGTATCGAAATATTTTCGGATGAAAAGAAAGAAGAGCGGGATGGCGAGAATCGAACAGATAAGCACGAGCATGGCATGACCAGTCGGGGTATTACCGAATAGAGACGCGCTTGCGTATTCCATATAATAGAAGGCTGGCCCGAGACGAAGCGCTCGCCCTCCGCCGGCGGTGGGGCCGAGGAGGGGGAGATTTTCAATACCTTGTTCTACTGCTTGTGAGACGATGCGGGTGTCGTAGGTTTGATCGATTTCAAAGAGAAGCCAATCAGAGAAATGTATGGTGCGCAAAAAAACGCCAAATATCATGATGCACCCAATAGAGAGCACCTCTCGTTTGTGTTTCTGGAGATATGGAATACAGCGCTTCATCATAGAGGCAAGATCTTATTTGAGCATGGCATCCTGATGAACTTCCACGGATGTTTGGATCCGATCTTGTTCGTAATTGTTTCCTTGGATGTCGATGTTTTCAGATCGTTCACCGCGAACGGCAAGACAGATGGAAACATTGTTCGGACAGGGAGTGTTCCGTATGGAGATATCCTTGCTATCAGTCAGTTTGATGAAGGGATAATCTTTTTTTGCTGTGATTTTGAGATTGTCCATGCGAATTCCTCGAGCATCTCGTATGACGATGCCGTCCTTTGTCGTCGGGAGTGTGATATTTTGAAAAGTAATATTTTCTATCGGGAAATCCGGAAGTCCTTCGATAAAAATGGCTTGGGAATTTTTGAGTCCGGTGAAATTGGTGAGATGGATATTCTGGAAAAGAGGGGGAGCTGTATTATTTTCTCTGAATGGGTAGCCATAATCGGTGGTCATCTGAATGGTATCGATGCTGATGCTGCGTATGGAGAAATCCTGCATCCAGATATTTTCTACTACGCCCCCTCTTCCGAGGGCTGCTTTGATGCGGAATCCGAATTGGGCATTGTTTATGGTGATATCACTTCCGAAGACATTACGGATATCGCCAGACATTTCACTTCCGATGGCGATCGCTCCATGGGCTTCTTTTATGGTGCAATCGCGAATGACGACATTTTCGGTCGGACGGTGGACTCGCCAGCCATCCTTGTCACGCCCTGATTTGAGCACGATGGCATCGTCACCGGTATTGAAGGTGGAATTTTCGACGAGAACGAAGGTAGAGGAATCGATGGCGATACCGTCGGTGCTGGGCCCGGGGGCGGTGGCAATGTCGACGCCACGGATAATGATATGATCGCTATAGAGCGGATGAATGGTCCACATGGGCCCATTTACGATTTTAATATTTTCTATGAGGACATGATGGCAATTGACACACTCGATGAAGGCAGGTCTGAGTCCTTTGATTTCATCTCCGAATACTCTATCGGAAACCGGGATATTGTCATCGCCCATGGCGTAGAGCCCATTGATGAATTTATTTGCCTTTGCCATTATTTTCCACCAGCGAATACTTCCTTGACCATTGAGTGTGCCGGTTCCGGTAATCGCGACATTGGTCGCGCCGTTTGCGTAGATTGGCGGAGAATAATTGTAATACTCGATTCCTTCGAAACGGGAAAAGACAACCGGAAGGTAATCTTTCGGATAGGGACTGAAGAGAATCGTCGCATCCCGTTCCACATGGAGTTCGATATTGCTTTCGAGTTTGATAGGACCGGTGAGATAGATTCCGGTTGGGACAATCACCTTGCCTCCGCCCGCTTGCGCGCAGCTTGCGATAGCGTTCCTGAATACATCGGTATTCATAGTTTTCCCATCACCAATGGCACCAAAATCGGCGATGGAACAAATGCGATCCGGGAAAATAGGTTCTTTGATGATGAATGAGTCGTTAAATGGTGTCTGGATCGTGATTGCCTGCGTAGGATAGGGATCGTTAGTTTTCGTTAGGGGGGGCATTTCATTTTTTGGAATGGATCGATTGAAGAAAAAAAATCCGAGGAGTGCGAGTATGAGCACGCCTCCGATTCGTAAGACAGACATTTTCATTTTTTTCCAAGGATATGTTTGCAGATATTTTTGGATCATCGGAGGGAATTTGATTTTCATGGGAATTTTTTAGGGGGTTACGATATTTATTGGGATCACCTTTACAAAATTATTTGGTCGATTGCCGATGCTGACACTGAATGCCGTTTCATTCGTGTCGTAGGCTTTTTTGAAATTAATGATACTACTTGCTTTTCCGGCAAGTTTGAGTGTCCTTGATTTTCGTCCGGAGGAGACGACGACATAGTCGAAGGAGACGCCTTTCAATCGTTTGTTCGTGAATCCGATGATGCATTTCCCCTTGAAGACTGCGCAGACGGCGCCCTTGTCCGACCAGATGGTAAGTTTTTCTGGGTTGGGGAGATTATTGAGGTACGCGGCCGCTTCATAGCTTCCGTCTCCCATGTCCTTGAGATTGACGAAATATTGTTGTGGCAGAAGGGCTGAGGTGTAGGCGAAATAGAATGGTCGTACGGAGAGGAGGCTCCAGACGGAGAGCATGATTACGAGAATAATGCCGACAATGGATGTCATGTATTTTTTTATTTTCTCTAGAGAGAAGATATGGGCGAGACCGATGGCGGAGATGACGAATACGAGTGGATAGAGGGTGATTTGGTAGCGAACCGTCGCGACGACACTATTGACGGTCGAAGCGAGGTAGTAAAAGAGGATGAAGGATGAGAAGTAAAAAACGATTTTTGCCTCAAAGGTGTCGAGCCATTTTTTTCGGAGAGAAAGGATGAGCGCGGTGATGAGTCCAAGGAGGGCGAGTGGGGAAATGCCGAAGATGAGACTGTATATGTCGGCGATGATTTTGTCAGCGGAGATGAAGAGGCTGTGACTCGTTCCCTTGGGCGAGGCGAGGGTGGCGACGGTATCGAAGAGTCGCATGCCGGTATAGGTATTGAGGAGGGTGAAAGCGATGCCGAGGAGAAACAGAAGCGCTACGGACTGGACAAGGAGATTCTTATAGCGCGAGCAAGTATCGAGTATGCATCGGGTCATTTTTTCTCTGAAGAGCAAGATATCTGCCAGGATGAATGTTATGAGACCGACGAACAGTGGCCAGGTCGTGCGGAAGGCTTGGCTGAGAAATGTTCCTTCAAGCAGGAGTTTTGGATTGACCCAGGTCGCGGGATAGAGGAGAAAGAAAGTCACCATCGAAATGGCGATGAGTATCGTGTAATGGATGAATGATTGTTTGAGATAGGATCGCAGTTCTGGCTTCTTCTCAGCGAGTATATATTCGAGGAAGGGGAGGAAGAAGAAAAAGATATAGAGAATATTGGCGACATACTTGGTGAGGAGAGCGAGTCCGAGGAGGAGTCCGCTCGCATAGAGGTATTTCTTCCCTCCTCCTTTTTGGAAAACGAGGTAGGAGAGGAGTGAGAGCGGGAGGAAGATCCACAGTAGTGAATCCGGATTGATGATGAGTGAAATACCGAGGAGAATTGGGGAGAGTCCGATGAGGACGAAGGCGATGAGTGCTGTCAATTCATCGAAGAGTTTGCGAAGGAGGATATAGAAAAATGGGAGGAGGATAATGCAGAAGAGATAAATCGGGAGGCGGAATGCGAAGTTAATCGTATTGATATCCCGGAGTTCGGCGTCGGTTTTCACATCACCCCGCAAGCTTTTGTAGGGCATGGGGTCTATGGTACCGAGTCCGATGCCGGAGATGATGGCGACGGTGATGCCCGGTTTGTCATTGACGCTGGTACTCTTCCAGTTATGCGCCTTCACGCCGTTCCAGAATTTGGTGATGCGACCATAGGTCCAGTATGGTTCATCAACGGAAGAATAG
>JBATLQ010000037.1:0-1636 GCA_049289395.1 Candidatus Moraniibacteriota bacterium
TTCGAAAAGAGGGGACCATGTTCTTGATGTTGTTTTCCTCTGTTTCATAGAATCAGGAGAGCCAAGAATTTCCGATACTGAAGAAATTGAAGACTTGTTTTGGCTTACGACAGAAGAAATATTAAACTATCAAGATGTTCCGCGATGGTTGTGCGAAAGCCTTACGAAGGCAGATCACTTGGTAAGAGATTTACATGTGCAGGGTTCAGTGAAAAAAATATGATACTCTACTTGTCATCATATAAGGTGGGAGACGAACCCGAGAAGCTTACGGCTCTGTTCTCTAATAATAAAAGTGTTGGCTATGTTCCTAACGCTTTGGATTTTACAAAGGCTGATGCGGAGAGGAGAAGGGGACATATTGAAAAAGATATGAAGAGTTTGGAACAAATCGGACTTCATCCAGTCTTACTAGACTTAAAAGAATACTTCGAAAAAAAAGAAACACTCAAAACAAAACTTTCGGAATTAGGAGGTCTCTTCATTAGTGGCGGTAATACTTTCGTCCTTCGGCAGGCAATGAAACTCAGTGGTCTTGATAATCTACTTATCAATGGAGAAGTTCCTGAAGGATTTGTCTATGCGGGATACAGCGCGGCCGGATGTGTGCTTTCTCCCACCTTGAAGAGCTACTCAATTGTTGATGACGCAACTGACCTGCCGTATGAGAAGCAACATGAAACAATATGGGAAGGGCTGGGTTTGATACCGTTTGCCTTTATGCCACATTTTGACTCAAATCATCCAGAGTCCGAGGATGTCCATAGAGAGATAGTGTACTGTGAGGAAAACGGCATACCGTATAAAACTTTAAGAGATGGTGAGGCGTTGGTCATTTGATGACATTGAGTTGATGATTTTATGTTTAAGAATGCTACAGGAACAATAGTTGCTATTGGAGGAGGAGAATTAAAGGACTTGGAAACCCTTCCCATTGATCGTGCTCTTGTAGAACTTTCACCGAAGAGGCATCCCCGTGCTTTATTTGTTCCCACGGCAAGTAATGACGCTTTCGGATACTGGGAAACATTTCAAGATGTTTATGGAAAGAAATTAGGCTGTAAGACTGAGGCGCTTTTTCTCATTCGTGAAAAACTTTCTCAAAAAAGAACTGAGGAGAAAATTCTTTCAGCTGATATCATTTATGTCGGTGGAGGTCATACTTTGAAGATGCTTCGCATTTGGCGGAAATTGGGTGTAGATAGACTACTCCGTCAAGCCTATGAAAAAGGGACTATTCTCTCCGGCCTCAGTGCCGGTGCTGTATGCTGGTTTCGCTTTGCATCGAGTGATTCACGCCGTTTCATGAAAAATGGAAAGAAAAGGGATGCGCTGATGCGAGTGACTGGTCTAGGCTTGTTGCCATTTACTCTGAGTCCACATCATGTAAAAGAGAAGAAATTGCGTGATGCAGGAATCAAAAAAATAATGACACGAACCCCAGGAGTCGCCTTGGCTCTGGATGACAATAGTGCCATCTGTTTTCAGGGGGACAGGTATCAAATGTTTACATCGAAAAAAGGAGTAGGTATCAAGAAAGTCTTTTTTAAAAATGGAAAGATTGAGGTTGTAGCCATAAAAGAGAAAGGTTTGATGAGTGATTTGAGTAGCAAATAATTGTAGGACAGGGTTGCTT
>JBATLQ010000038.1:0-4268 GCA_049289395.1 Candidatus Moraniibacteriota bacterium
AGTTGATTTTTGTTTCAATTAAAACTTCAAATAGAGATCTCTCCGCTGTAGATGCACGAGCGGTCGTTCCGCTTTTGGAGCGGTTCGACCGCTGTTTCAGCTTGTTTCTGTTCCATTCATCAATCAAAAATCCTCAATCTCTATTCTTCTCTCTTGACTAATTCTGGGATTTTGCAATGCAATGGCTCTTGCAGTGTCTCCGCTCCACCACCCAATTCATCGTGTCCGCCGGTAACGGCAAATATATCGGGGGCAAGCTTGGTTGACTACGGTGCGAATTCACTTCTCATTTTGAGGTCGACATTGGCAACAGCTTGTTCTTTCGATGATGGCGAAGTACATTCCAGAATGCCACAGGTACCCTGGGATACAGTTTTAACAATGCCATTGTATGTTACGAAAACATACCGCTATTTGTGCACGAATGCCTATAGTTCTTCGGGATGGAATGACTGGACAGTCAATGTTTGTCCTATTACTCAGCCGAATGTAATTGGTGGCAAGTGTTCTTCCGACCCCAGACCGATTCCTATCGTTTCCATCTCGGTTTCTCCATTGCATGTCCCGTATAAGCAGCCTGATAGCGGGAATGCTACTTTCAGTTGGGATTCATCGAAGGCTGACTTTTGCGACTTAGTTCCACCCTTTCCTGCGCTTCGGATACCGACTCCTCCAAATACCAAAAATAGTATGGTTGTAGCCTATACGAGGGATAATAGGGGTGATTTGAGCCCCTATGATCCCATAGAGCTCAAGCTCGAATGTTCTAATGCATATGGTACCGCTTCTCAAACAGCGAGGGTAGAAATGTGCACATGGTATGCACCATTCTGGGATGGAAGTCAGTGTATTACCGGGGATGTCACTCCAACTGTGACTCTCACGGCCATTCCGAATGCAATCCTCAAAGGGGGTTCATCTCGTCTCTTCTGGACAAGTACCGACGCGGGATCATGTTTCATGAGTAGCCACTCTTGGAGTGGGAGTGACCCTGAAATGAAAAATGTATCAGTGGCACCCAATGATTCATTACTCGTTTCACCAGTGGGTCTTATGGAGTATGAAGTTAAGTGTTTCAGTTTTGATGGCCGGAGTTCAGCTTTGGACAAGGCAACGGTGTATGTGTTCTTTGCTGTTGTGCCACCCCCGCGTGCTGACCTCGTTGGCCCGACGGCGCCCATTCCTTTCAATAGTAGTACTCGATTGACGGCGGATTCGTATTTTGCGACAGAGTGCCGCCTCCGATATTACGATTATAATGGAGTGCAAGTTCTTTCCCCCATAACCCCAAATAGAACTGTGAATATAATCACGGGCAACCTCACTGCCAACCGTAATTATTCTTTTCAATGTAACAATGATACTGACTATACACCGTGGATATCGCAGTTTATTATGGTGCAACCACAGACCACCAGCATCGCGATTACTCCGGGGTATTCGGATAACATTCCTTCCGGCGGTGCCAGCTCACTCCGGGTGTCATCGACCAATACCTCAGTGTGCAGTTTCGGATACTATGATTATAA
Source organism: Candidatus Moraniibacteriota bacterium (assembly GCA_049289395.1). Taxonomy (GTDB): domain Bacteria; phylum Patescibacteriota; class Minisyncoccia; order Moranbacterales; family UBA1568; genus CAYTED01. Next base: position 1,530 of record JBATLQ010000038.1, read on the forward strand.
CGGGGTTTGGACCGTCTCCTCCGTAACGCCGAATACAACGGTAGACATAGCCACAGGGAACCTCACTGCTACGCGCACTTATTCTTTCCGGTGTGATAGGAGCGTCACTGATATTGGTGTCTGGCAATCCTTGACCGTGTATGTGGGACCCAAACCTACTCTCGCTCTCTGCACCGAGATTGGCATCACTCCGTTTGCAGTAGGAGGAGATACGAAGTCGTGCAGTCTCTATCCGAATCTCTCTGAACGATTGAAGGCTTTCTTCGACCTTGATTCGACGGATTGTGCTGGAACAGAAGTAACCAGTACTTGGGCAGAGCCTAATCCTGCCAATCCCGCAGTGAGCATCTCTGGCAATGGAACCACTCCTCAAGTTATCACGGCAGGACCTACGGCAGGACTAAATGAGGATGTCACGATTACTCAGGGAACGGACACTATTACGCTCCATTACAATATCCAACCACCCGCCTGTATTCTCGATTGCTCGGACAAGGTAAATATCTGTAATGGTATTACTTTCGATGATGCGAATGCATGTGGAACGAAAAATTGCACGGGAACCCGTTCCTGTGATTACGATTGGAAGGAGACGAGTCCGTAGAAACGGGTGTGGGTTTCTCACGGTGTGGGCAAGATATAAAAGGAATAAATAAAAATATGTCTGAAGCATCATCGAAAGCACTTAAGATAGCATTGTTGGCAATATGTATTGTCGCGATTACCGCAGTGGCGTTCATTATATTGAGACAGGCGGAGCCGAGCGGAGAAGAGATCGTTACTACGGTGCCGTCCGCTACGACCGATAGCATCCCTGATGCGTCGGATCGAGAAGCACTGACTCCATCAAGCGAGGATACAGAACGACCAGAAAATGGCACGGAAGAGATAAGCATTGAAAAAAATCTCTCGCCTGAAGAGGTTGCGAAGCAATCAGATACTATTTTTCGCGCGATGACTCCACCGCCACTCCCTCGGGAGTTGAGGAAGTAGAATATGCTTGAGAAAATGTGGCGCGTCGTTTTTTTAGTTGTCTTTCTTGTTGCGATTGCAGGGAGTGCGTTTTGGTATTTCCGCGTTCCGGAGAGTTATTTTTTGTGGAATCAACTGGGGCAAGAAAAAATAGCCACGATTATCAACCCGAATGATCCGGATCTTTTCCTCGAAATTGGCAACAGCTCTTTCGGTCATGGAGAAAAGTATGACATCAAGAAAGCTGAGGTGGCTTATGTGAAGGCTATCACACTGGACCCTAACTTCAAGGAGGCACATTACCAGCTCGGACGCATTCATTTCATTAACGGAAAATTCCAATCCGCACTCGCTGAAATGAATGTAGTCTTACGGATTGATCCGGAATTCAAGAAGGCCTATTATATGTACGGCCTCATTAATGGGTATGGTGGTGACTTGGACGCAGCCACTTGGGGATTCAGCGAGTTTATTAAGCGCGATGACTTCAATTGGGCCGGATATAATGATTTAGCGTGGATCTATTTCAAGAAAGGTGACTACCAGAAAACGAAAGAAACGGCACTAGAAGGGCTGAAACATGCTGAACGAAACCCATGGCTGAGTAATATCTATGGGGTTGCCCTCCTGAACCTCGGAGAAAAAGAGAAGGCGCAGGAAGCACTTCAAGTCGCCCTCGAAGAAAGTGAGAAAATGTCGCCTGCAGACTGGGGCATCGCTTATCCCGGCAACAACCCGGAAATTTATGCTACCGGACTGAAAGAAACAAAGGATGTTATCAGATATAACCTTTTTCTTCTCAGGACTGATTCCGGAAAACAATTATCCGAATGAGGTTCGTGCCCTCACCAATGCTACGGTCGCCAGGAAGAAATACGAGTCATCTGTAAATGGAACGACCGCTGAATCTGCCCCTTTCTCCCATTTTTTCCCCGTGGTATAATATCTCTCATGGGACGACGAAAGAAAAATTATTCCGAGGAAGAACCAGATGAGAGCGACTCCCCGAAAGAAGAGCGGAGGCCATCCCTCAAAGGCGATGCCAAGCGGAGTATTCTCGCGGTTTTTTGTGTTGCACTGGCAGTTTTGTTCGTTCTCGGATACTTTGAGGGAGCAGGGTCATTTGGTACATTCCTCGATAGCATGATGCGCGTAACATTTGGGTGGGGGAAGTGGATCGTCCCGCCACTCCTTATCTTGCTCGCCATATTTTTCATGAAACGGGGAAAGGCGACTCTGTCGGACTGGGTGAAAATCCTCGGTCTCACGCTCCTGTTCCTCTCGATACTTGGTTTTTTTCATCTGTATCTCGGTGATACCAAGGCGGAGCTTTTCGCTGCCGCGCAGGTAGGACAGGGTGGGGGATACCTCGGATTTGGTCTCGCTTCATCCCTCCTTTCGTTTATGGGCAAGGTTGCAGGGACGGTTATCCTCATCATGCTCTTTCTTATTGGTCTCATCGCGGCATTCAATGTGTCACTGCATCACGCCTTCGAATACCTTGGGGAGAAAATGCCGACGAGAAAAGTTGGTGACACACCCATTCTGGATGATGAAGCGGTTTCGGATGAATCAGCTGATATGCTTCCAGGGGAGGCGGAGGATATTTCTCTCTCGCATGATTTCGCGTTGCCGGATGGTGGGGATGATGCGGATCGACCCTCTGATAATATCTCGCATATTTCTATAGAGGGTGATCAGCATGAAAATACGGCATCTGGCATCGCGAAGGTTTCTTTTGATGATGATGCGGAAGAAGATGATGAT
>JBATLQ010000039.1:0-3676 GCA_049289395.1 Candidatus Moraniibacteriota bacterium
ATGACGACGATCTGGCCGGCCGTCTGATCAAGGATATGAAAGACGGCGGCGAGCACTGGGACATCGTCTCACTGCCTGCGATAGCTGAAGAAGTGACGAGTGACGAGGGACGAGTGACGAGAGATCCGATCGGGAGGAAGCCGGGGGAAGCTCTGTGCCCGGCCCGGTATGACCTGGACTCGCTCAAGCGGATCGAGAAGAAGCTGGGCTCGTATTCGTTTGCCGCACTCTATCAGCAGCGGCCGGTGCTGCGTGAGGGCGTGCTCTTCAAACGTGACTGGTTTGGCAAGGACAAGATCAGGCCCGCGGCTGATGTGCCGCAAAACCTGCGTTGGTGCCGAGGCTACGATCTGGCGATCTCGACAAAGACCTCGGCTGACTACACGGCGTCATTCAGATGTGCATTTGACCGGCAGGGCAACCTGTGGATCTCAGACGGTTTTCGCAAGCGGATCGAGTACCCGGAGCAGAAGCGTTATGTCGTCCAGCGGATGATCGACGACAAGAACACGCAGCACGGCATAGAGAAAGCGATGCACGGGCAGGCACTGGTCCAGGACCTCAGACGTGTGCCGGCGATCCGTCACAAATCTCTCAGAGCCGTCGCGGTCGAGAATGACAAATACACGCGGGCGACGGCCTGGGCGAGCCTGGCCGAGGACGGCAAGGTCTTTCTGGTCGAGGGACCGTGGATCGATAAGTTTCTCGAGGAGCTTTTCCTGTTTACCGGCAAGGGCGACGCACACGACGATCAGGTCGATGCCGTGAGCATCGCGGTCGGGATGTTGTCGAAGATGAGAGGCAAATTGCACGCATTCTGATAAACGACGCGTGCTGATCGCCAACCGCCCGGACGCCGTGCACTGCCTTTTTTACAGGCCGCATACGTCAGGGACAGCGAGGGACACCCTTACGGGGCGATTTTCTAAATATCAGTCATGGCAGAAACCAAGGCAGCGAACACAGACATCGAAAAGGCGGTCAAATCTCTGACCGACAGGCAGATCGGCTATACGAAATTCGCCAACTATTACGACGGCGACCACGAGCTGCAGTTTGCGACCGAGAAATTTAAGAATGCCTTTGGCAAGCTGTTTCACGAGTTTGCACTCAATCTGTGCCCGGCGATCTGCGACGCGGTCCGCGACAAACTGATCCTGACGGGCTTTGGCGTCGAGGAAGCGGCCGGCGAGACCGACATCCCGAACGCGGCCTGGAAGATCTGGCAGGACAACCGGATGACGACGCGATCGGGACAGATCCATCGCGAGGCCGTCGTCAACGGCGACGCATACGCCATCGTCTGGGTCGATGCTGAGAAGCGAACGACCATCTACCCGAACAAAGCCGCGACCTGCACCGTCATGTACGACGAAGAGACGCCGGGCAAGATCCTCTGGGCGGCGAAGTATTGGCCGGTCACGATCGGCAAGGACAAACGGATCAGGCTCAATCTCTACTACCCGGACAGGATCGAGCGGTACATCTCTGAGAAAAAAGTTGACGGCGAGCTGCCGAAAGAGTCGAAAGCCTATATCGAATACACGGACGACGGCGGCAAGGCCGTCATCGCGAATCCGTATGGCGTCGTGCCGGTCTTTCATTTTGGCAACAACTCGGACATCGGCAGCTTTGGCCGGTCCGAGATCTCGTCCGCCGTTCCGGTCCAGGACGCGTTGAACAAATCGGTACTCGACATGCTCGTCACGATGGAATTCTCGTCGTACCGTCAGCGGTGGGCGACCGGCATCGAGCTGGAGATCGACGACGCGACCGGCAAGGCAATGCCGCCGTACATCGCCGGTATCGAGCGGCTCTGGATCAATGAGAACCCTGATGTGAAATTCGGCACCTTTGACGAGTCGAACATCGAGCATTTTATCAAGGTCAAGGATGGTTTTCGCGTGGACCTCGCCGCGGTCAGCGGTACGCCGCTGTACTACTTCATGCAGACCGGTGCCCAGTTTCCCTCGGGCGAGAGCCTCAAGAAAGCCGAGACGCGATTTATCAACAAGGTCCGCGACCGGCAGGAGTCGTTTGGCCAGGTCTGGGAGGACCTGATGAGCTTTGCACTGCGGATCGACGGCGGGAAAAAGGACATCCGTCTCTTTGCCGAGTGGGAAGACCCGGCACCGATGAGCGAGAAGGAACAGCTCGAGGTCCTCATGCAAAAGCAGGATCTCGGTATCCCGGACGAGCAGCTCTGGTCCGAGGCCGGCTATGGCGAAGACGACATCAAGAAATTTACCGAGGCAAAGGCTCAGGCGGCGGAGGACGCGGTGACGCGTTTCAATGCGGGTGAGGAAGAGCCGGTGCCAGTGAATAGTGAATAGTGAATAGTGAACAGTTAAGAAGTGAATGTCGGTACTGGATGATCTACTCAAGCAACACCGCAGGCGAATAATTGCTCGTGAGGAGGCGGCTTTTCGCGAGCTGCTCTCTGTCTACCGCGAGCTGCAGCGGGACCTCGATCGACAATACAAGGAAATTCAGAAGCTGATGGCCGACTCGGCTGCGTCGGGCGAAGAGATCTCTCGCTCGTGGGTGGCGAGGTCGCGGCGGCTCGCCGAGCTTATTGACCAGGTCAAAAGTCAGATCGTGCGATTTGGCGGGCAGGTGACCGGCGTTGTCAGCCGTGAGCAGCTGGCGGCGATCTCGATCTCGGGTGAGCAGACGGCGGACGCAGTGAAAGCAATAGTTGGCAGTAGGCAGTTGGCAGTAGGCAGCCTTTTGCCGACGCGGGCGATAGAGAATGCGGTCGGGATGATGGGCGACGGCTCGCCGATGATCGCGTATTTTGAAAAGACATTTGCACCGGCCGTCGCCGCAGCTCTCAGATCTGAGCTGGCCAGGGCGGTCGCGATGGGCACCGATTTTAACACGATCGCCCGCCGGCTGATGGCCGCAGGCGACATCACGCGTTGGCGGGCACTGCCCATGGCACGGACCGAGGTCAACCGCGTGAGGCGTGCGACGACGCTCGAGACATATCGCGAAAACTCAGACGTTTTTACCGGCTGGGAATGGGTCGCGAACAAGAGCCCGCGGACGTGCCCGGTCTGCCTCGCTCTCGACGGCCGTATATTTGAGCTCAAGGACGAATTTCCCCAGCACGTCAATTGCCGCTGCACGCTGATCCCCGTCATCGCCGGTGTGACACGGCCCAAACGCGAGCTCGGGGCGGAGTGGTTTGCCAGGCAGACGGATGAGGTCAAGGAAAAGATCATCGGCGTCGAGGCCCTCGAGGCATACGCACGCGGCGATATCGAGCTGAAAGACTTTGTCGGCTGGCGGAACAGCAAGGAATTTGGCCGTTCGGTCTATACGAAGAAGCTCGCCGATGTGCTGATGAACAAAGGTCTGTAGAAAGAGAGCCGGAAGCGGCTCTTTTCTTGTTTTTCTCGCCAATTAAGCAAATTACGCAAGACGATCAAAATGCCATTCCGCTGGTGCGGGCGGTTCTTTAAGCTGTTCACGTATGGCGAAAGGTGCGGCTGCGGCCGGAGCGAAAACTGGTGACGAAGGCAAGGCGGCGGGAGCTGCGGCAGACGACTCGGCAAAGGCCGACGACAAGGCTGCGGCCGGTGCGGCTGACGATGACGCCGGAAAGGCGGCGGAACCAGCGAAGAAGACCGAAAAGACCTACACCAAGGCCGAGATGGACGCGGCGGCGACA
>JBATLQ010000040.1:0-6070 GCA_049289395.1 Candidatus Moraniibacteriota bacterium
GATGATGGCGACGGTGATGCCCGGTTTGTCATTGACGCTGGTACTCTTCCAGTTATGCGCCTTCACGCCGTTCCAGAATTTGGTGATGCGACCATAGGTCCAGTATGGTTCATCAACGGAAGAATAGTTCCCGAGACGGGTGAGTCCGAGGGTGAGATTGACGAGGAGAACGATGATGATAATCGCCGGGGCGAGATATTTTTTGAATGGGGTATTCATGGGGCTAAATAGAGGATATACTTTTCCATACTATCATGGAAAGTTCTCCTTGCAAAGAGAAAGAAGGCTTAATGGCGGGTTTTTCACTTTGCGAATGGAGATGAATCATGATACCATGAAAGATATATATGGATATGTTCACTATGGAAAAATATATTGTTTTTGGAAAAAAATACTGGGTGGTGATGGCACTTGCTGTTCTCATATTTCTCGCCTTCGCTATCCGTTTTTATCATTTTGATGAGTGGCTGTATTTCAAGATGGATCAATCCCGTGACGCACTGCTTATCGGGAAGGCTATCGAAAAGGGTCCGGGGTATCTCCCACTTCTCGGTGCACGGGCGGGAGCGACGGAATTGGCGCATGGATTTCTCCGTCTCGGACCGGCATATTATTATTTTCAGTATCTCTCTGGCGTGATATTTGATTCTATCCATCCATCGGTATTCGCATACCCGGATCTCTTTTTTAGCGTAGCGGTTATTCCACTCTTGTATGCGTTTCTTCGTTTGTATTTTTCGAAACGGAATGCATTGCTCGTAACGACGATGTATGCGTTCTCATTTCTCATCATTCAGTATTCGCGGTTCGCTTGGAATCCGAATTCCCTGCAATTCTTCATCATCCTCGCTTTCTATGGTCTTCTTCGATTTCTCAATGAACCACGACCGACACAGAAGAAGTGGTGGCTCGGGCTTTTTGTGTTCGGACTCACTGTCGGTTCGCAACTCCACTTTTTCGGATTTTTTAGCCTGCTCGGTATTTCTGGACTCCTTATCCTGTTCCACCTGCGCGTGTGGAATTGGGAAAGTCTGAGAGCGCTCTTTCGGGTAACCGTATTGAAACAGGGAGCTTCATATATCGTGGTGGGGTTGGCAGTTTTTCTCGTTCTGTATTCGCCGGTTATCCTCAGTGATCGCATGGAGGGATGGCAGAATACGAAGAATTTCTTCGAGGCACTAGGTTCGAAGGCGCAGAAGAAACCTTTTTTTGAGAAGGTTCAGAAGGATGTCCTGGAGAATCTGAACTATTACTGCTTGCTCACCACATCCTCTTGCTATAACGGCAATATGAAGGCGCATGCACTCCCGATTACAGCTTCTGCTCTGGTCATACTCTCCGGATTTCTGCTTGCGATTCGAAGGCTGCGTCGGGAAACGAATCCTCTTTCGAGGGATTTCCTCTGGCTGTCCATTCTCTGGTTTCTCGTATTTTCTGTTCTGACGCTTCCGGTTGCCTTTCAGCTTCGCCCTCGGTTTTATATTGTCGTGTTTGCGATCCCGTTTATTTTCCTCGGGTTTCTTTTCGAATTTTTGGAGGAGCGATTCGGGAAGCGAGCCATCTTTGCTATCATGATTATCACACTCGCGGTTCTCGCGGCGAATATGCGCGGGACATATTTGTGGTTTCGGGAGATGTCTGTCGCTCAGCAGAAGATTACCAAGACAGATCGTACGCTTATATTGAAAAATCAGGATGGTGTGACGCTCGGACAATTACAGCGAGCGACCGATTGGATGTATGCGCGATATGAATCCGGGAAGCATTTGTATTATTATGTGAAGCCGGAGCATATCCGCCCGGTTAATTTTCTCTTGGTTGAGAAGAAGGATACCGGTCTCCGTTTCACCACGATGAAGCTGAATGAGGATCCGGATGCACAGTACTTCGCCATCACGCCGGCGAAGAATGGCATCGCTCCATTCACGAAGAAGTATCAGGCACAGGTCGAGATCGTCGATTCCGAACAGTTCGGACAACTCATGGTGTTCGAACTCCGTATTCCGAATCGCGTGACGACGCCTTCATTCAAATGGAAGAGTGGCGGCGGGGGAGAGGATCGACTCTATTGGAAAGATGTTTTTGGAAAATGATTCTTATGATGGAACGGGTGCACGCATTTTTTCGGAAAATTCCGAAGCATATTTGGATACTAGCGCTCATCGTTCTCATCGGGATTTTTTTTCGCACCTATCATTTTCATGATTGGTTGCAATTCAAGGGAGATGCATTCCGGGATGCGACGATGGTTTCGAATGCCTTCCGAGTAGGACCGGAATCGCTCCCGCTCCTCGGACCGCGGGCCGCTGGTACCATGCTGAGGCTCGGTCCGATATTTTATTATTTTCAGTATGCATCGGCATCGATATTCGGAAGTATGAGCGCACCGGTATTGGCATATCCTGATGTCTTTTTCTCCATCCTCGCGATCCCGGTTTTTTATTTCTTCTCGCGTCGGTATTTCAGTATTCCGTGGTCACTCGTACTTGCCCTCATGCTCGCGACCTCGTTTCTCGCCATTGAATACGGCCGATTCGCCTGGAATCCGAATTCGACTCTTTTCTTCGTTCTTGCTTTCTCGCTGTCTTTCCTCCGGGTATTCGATGCGGCTCCCGATGCTCTGCGAAAGCGTCATCTGTGGGCAGTAGGTGCTGGAATCACCCTTGGCATCGCGACACAGCTTCATTTCAGCTCGTTTTTGGGTCTCCCAATTATCATCGGGCTGTTTCTGTTGTGGAATTGGCGAAATACAAAAAAAGTCATTTCTCTGAAAGTAATCGCATGCTTCCTCGCGAGCGTTCTCTTCATCTACACGCCGGTGCTCATGAGTGAGTATTTCAAGCAGGGGGAAAATTCAAGGCGTTTTATATCGGCGCTCGAGAGTAAACCATCCGTGCATGGGCCGATAGAAAATATTACCCGGGTCGTGCGTGTCTTCGCGAATCAAAATATCCGCATCACCCTCGGTATCGTGGAACCGGGGAAGAAGATGCTCCTTTTCTCAGCTTTATTCCTCGCGCTCGGATTTCTGGCGAATCTCTCTCTGGTTCGTGGCGAGCAGAATGAATCACGACGGCATTTTCTTCAGTGGACGATACTGTTGATTATCGTGTACTTCACCCTGTATATTCCATTGGCTTTCACGATTGATCGACCACGATTTTTCCTACCATTCATGATGGTGCCCTATCTCTATTGTGGATATATTATCCTCGCTCTCGAGAAGCGATTCGGACGACGATGGGGGATACAGATGCTCGCGATACTTGGAGCAAGTATCGTCATATTGAGTAATACCCATTCCGTGTCGAAATGGTTCGACGAACTTCGTATGTCAGAAGAGAAGACGGATATGACGCGTATCACCGAAAGAAATATCAAAGGGAGTAGTTTCTGGTTGTTGTGGACTCATTTCGAACGATCCGCGGACATGATGACGGCATCGTGCGAGGGAAACAGACCTATCTTCTTTTTTCCATCGAAGCGGATTACGGAATACGGACATTCCATAGAATATGCCCTGCTCTTGAAAAATCAGGATCGTCCCATCATTCTCGAAAGAAAGTATGACCCGGTGGTGCTCGACGGATGCTATTTCTTCGTATCGCTTTTGAAAGATGAGGCTATTCCTGATTTGATAGCACGAGAGAGAACGGATGCACCGATCAATCTGGGTGGCATTTGGGTGATGCGGTTTTATCCGGCTCAAGTGGTCGGAGTGTATGTGCCGAAAAATGAAGATGAAACAACTTTTGTCCCGGAGAAACGGACGCGAAATAGTCGTGTGTACTGGGGTGATGTATTTAATCTTTTCAGGGGTGAAAAATAATGAAGACGCTACTCATATCATTGTCAGAGAGAAAATGGGGGATACTCATATTCTGTTGTATTCTCGTCGTCGGGATTTTTCTCCGCACCTATGAGTTTCATGATTTCCTCCGTTTCAATGCGGATCAGTCGCGTGATGCTGGGGTGGTGAGCTCGTATATCGAGGGAGAGGCGCCGCTTCCGCTTCTCGGTCCGAAAGCCGGAGGGACGGACTTTCGCGTCGGTCCGGTGTTCTATTATTTCCAGATCGCATCTGCGAAACTCTTCGGGAATGTCCCGACCGTCATGGCGTACCCTGACCTGCTGTTTTCCATCCTCGCCATCCCGCTTCTCTTTTTCTTTCTGCGGAAATACTTCGATACACGGACAGCACTTCTCCTTGTGGCGATTTTCGCGGTTTCTGCGTATGCGGTGAAATACTCGCGTTTCGCCTGGAATCCGAATTCGTTGCCGTTCTGGTCGATACTGTTCCTCTCGGGATTACATGAGATGATGATTGCAAAGGGGAGGCGATACTGGCAGTGGGTCATACTGACAGGAACCGCTTTCGGCGTCGGCATTCAGCTCCATACGCTCTCCCTTCTCTTCTTTCCGATTCTCCTTTCGGGGGTGTTCGCGTTTCTTTTTTTCGAGACGAAGGCGGTAGGGGCTGCAGATGGTGTGAGTATGCGGACTCAGTGGAAGGCGCTTTGCATGATCATCATCATCGCGGCGTTCCTTAACTTCGGTCAAATCGTGAGCGAGGTACGATCAGGTGGAGAAAATACGGCGTCTTTCTTCGGGGGTGTCGGGACGAAACAGGAGAAGGGGAGTGGTATCATTCACAATGCGCTGAAGGATGTCGTGTGCTATACGGAAGCGAATATCTACATTCTTTCTTCGTATGATACTGATGATGGTTGTGGACTCGGGAGTGTCGTGAAGGCGAGAAACATCCCTCTTTTTGGTATCGGATTTCTCTTCTCCGCCTTGGGACTCATCCTCGCGTGGCATGCCTTTCGGAGAGAAGAGGATACTTCGAAGAAATACTTTCTCGGTATCGTTTTCTCGTATCTCGTTCTCTCCTTTCTCATTCTCCTTCCACTCGCGAACGAGGTCTCCATGCGGTTCTTTCTCGCGATGATATTCATGCCATTTCTCCTCCTGGGATTGTGGTTCGATTTTCTGCGAGAGCGGATGTCGAAGTATTCGGGACATCTGGTAGCCGTTCTCGTTTGCATATTGGTGGTAATGAATTTGAGTGCTCTCCGACAGTCATTTGCGATCTCGAAATCGTACCTCACGAATTCCCGTGCCGGCATGGATAATATCATGTTGAAAGAGGTGGAGACCGCTTCGGCATTCATCGTCGCTCATGCGGATGGAGCCATGGTGGTAGCGGTCGATGGGGATGCGAAATTCCTTTTCAAGGGATTGAAATCCATGAATTATTTCACGAGCCGATCCAGCATCAAGCTCGTCGAAAAGAATAAGAAGGCGGATCCGAATATCCCCGTCTTTCTCATAGAAAATACCAGGCAGAAAGATGCAATCTTGGAGCATCCGGGAGGTGTGGATGATTTCCTTTCTTTCGGGCGGTTCACGATTTTTTCTTTCAAACGATAAAGATTTCCCTATGCGTCATCATATCCGAAAGATAGGTGAGAAAGCGAAAGCGGTACCGATGCACCATTGGGTGCTTTTCGGTATTCTTCTTATCGGGATTTTTTTCCGTACCTCTCATTTCCGCGAGTGGATGACCTTCAATCCGGATCAGGCCAGGGACGCCCTGCTCGTGCAGGATATGCTGGATGGGAAAGTATGGCCACTTCTCGGGCCGCAGGCAGGCAATACACATTTCTCCCTCGGGCCGATTTTCTATTATTTCGAATATGCTTCAGCGAGCATGTTTGGAAGGACGGCTGATACGATGGCATATCCGGATCTCCTGTTTTCTGTTGGCACTCTTGTGCTCATGTATTGCTTTCTGAAGAAATTTTTTCGGGAACGGTTGTCGCTCGCACTCCTGTCTCTCTTCAGCATCTCTTTTTTCGTAGTGACCTATTCGCGTTTCGCGTTCAACCCGAATTCCATACCATTTTTCACCCTCCTCTTCCTCCTTTCTCTCCTCGCTATACTCGATCACGCGCCCCGGGAGAAACTCTTGTGGTCAGCTCTTCTTGGGATTTCGATGGGAGTGGGCTTTCAGCTTCACACGATACTTTTTCTCGCTCTTCCATTTCTCGCGCTCTTGGTATTCGGG